>CANQZR010000007.1 GCA_947628405.1 uncultured Clostridia bacterium | reverse complement strand
CTTGTGAAAAGTCCCTCGCCCGGTCCGAAAGGATCGGTGCTGTCAACGATTATCAGATCGTAAAGGTTTTCCTTGCGGCGGACGAAACGCAGTCCGTCATCATAAAAAATGTGAACTCTGGGGTCGTCCAATTTACAAGCCGTTACGGGGAGAAATTCCCTGCTCACTTCAACTACACGCTCGTCGATCTCCACCATATCTATATTTTCTATGGAATCATATCTTGTCAGTTCCCGTACTGTGCCGCCGTCGCCCGCGCCGATAACGAGGATATTCTTTATCTCGGGGTTTGAAGCCATAGCAACGTGAGTTATCATTTCGTGATAGATAAACTCGTCCTTTTCGGTGAGCATCATCAGTCCGTCAAGAGTCAAAAACCTGCCGAACTCCGGACTTTCAAAAACGTCTATCCGCTGATACTCGCTCTGTTCGGAATGAAGCTGCTTATTTATCCGTATGGACAATTTTACGTCCTTTGTATGGGGTTCGCTGAACCATAGTTCCATAACTTATTATCCTTTCTTGTGCTTGTTCAGGTAAGAGGGCTTGACGAATAGTTTCACTAACCGCGGAAATTTTTCCGCGTTGTACATAACATACCAGCTTGCGGCGTTTTACGTCCCATTATTATTTTTATCCGGAGTTTCCCCGGCATTGTCCAGAGACATTATTTCCGCACGGTTATAAATATAATACTGCCTCAGACATATTACCGCAGCCACGCTCCAGAGTATTCCTGCTCCCAAACCGGTCGTGCTGACGATAAGCGTTTCACCGTGAATGATCCCATGTATCGAAACGACTAACATCAGCATGGCGGCAGCCGCAAAGATAAGCCCGAAATAAAGATAACCGCTCTTTCTTTTATACTTTGTATAGCGTTCCATAAAAACTCCTTTCAGCCGTCAATGACCTTTATGCGTTCTATATCCATATCCTCGGTGCCTGTCATCATGCAGCCCCGTTCCTTGGAATATTTTATATGATCCAGTATCTCCGGCGTGATAAGTTCTCCCGGAGCAAGTATGGGTATTCCCGGAGGATAACACATTACGAACTCGCAGCTTACCTTTCCCACACTTTCGGAAATGGGAACGGACTTCTGCTTTCCGTAGAATGCTTCTCTCGGAGAAGTTTCCACCCGGGGAGCAATATACTCGTTTTCAAGCATACCGGCTTTATCCCGTGAAAATCTCCGCTTTATCTCCGCCATTGCGGAAACGAGACGTTCAATATCTTTCCACCTGTCTCCTGCGGAAATATACGCAAGGATATTCCCTATATCGCCAAATTCTATCTGGATATCGTAATGATCCCTTAACAGGTCGTAAACTTCTATCCCAGCAAGACCTATGTCACGGGTATGTACCGACAGCTTAGTGCGGTCAAAATCGTAAATATCATCACCATTTATAAGTTCCTCGGCAAAGGCGTAATATCCGCCGATATTTTCTATTTCCTCACGGGCATATACCGCAGTTTCAAGGGCTTTTCCTATGATCCTCCTGCCGTTTACCGCAAGGCTTCTTCTTGAAATGTCAAGCGAAGTTATCAGCAGGTATGAACCGCTTGTAGTCTGGGTAAGGTTTATCACCGCGCGGACGCGCCCCTCGGTAACGCCGAATTTTTCCGCGCCGCTCCCCAGAAGCAGAAAACTGCTCTGCGTGAGCGAACCTCCTGATTTATGCATGGAAACGGCTGCCATATCTGCGCCGGCAGCCATTGCGGAAACGGGAAGTCCCTCTCCAAAATAGAAATGTGTTCCGTGAGCTTCGTCAACAAGTACAGCCATTCCGTGAGAATGGGCTATCTCAACTATTTTTTTCAGATCGGAACATATCCCGTAATATGTGGGATTATTCACAAAAACAGCTTTGGCGTCAGGATTTTCAAGAACGGCTCTTTCCACGTCCGCCGCGCTCATCCCGAGGGGAATGCCCAGTCTTGCGTTTACGCCGGGATTTACATAAACGGGAACTGCGCCGCTGAGGATAAGTGAATTTATCGCGCTCCTGTGAACGTTTCGCGGCATTATTATCTTGTCTCCGGCAGTACAAACTGAAAGTATCATCGACTGCACCGCTGATGTAGTTCCTCCCACCATAAAAAAGCAGTAAGCCGCTCCGAACGCGTCCGCCGCCAGTTCTTCCGATTCTTTTATAACAGAAGTAGGGTGGCAGAGATTATCCAGCGGCTTCATTGAGTTTACATCAACGTCAAGACAGGTCTGTCCCAGAAATCCCGTAAGCTCGGGGTTGCCTTTTCCGTGCTTATGCCCGGGAACATCAAAGGGAACTATCCTTGCCTCACGATATTTAAGAAGCGCTTCATAAACCGGAGCCTTTGTCTGATCGAGTGCAGACATTCTGCCACCTCCTTTACTTTAGATTTGCACCGTCAATACAGTTTTTATAAAAAAATTCCGTTATTATTTCAGGAGCGTTGCTTTCATAAAAATCAATAAGCAATTTTAAAAATTCATTTTGTTTTTCAACAGGTATACATAATATTCCAACGCCGTTTTCTATCATTATTTTGTTGGCAGCGATCTGGGCGGTACGTTTATTGCCGTCCATAAAAAGCTGACCTCGCATAATATAAAGGCAGAGTGAAATAGCTTTTTCTGTTGCTGAACTGTTTTTGTCATTAACTATAAGCTCAATATTGTTTTGCACGTTTAATTCATTGGGTATTTCGGGGCGCCAATGTGTGCCGCCCACTTTTACATCTGAAGTTCTAAGAATCCCTTCATTAATTACAACGCTTTTCCCTACATATGAATTTATCTGCTTTATAAATCTCAGATCCATTGGATAATCAATATTATCCAAAATAAAATGCCATGCGTGTTTCAGATTATTTACCTTGATAGTTTCCTCCACCGTTAATCCGGCAACGGTACGCCCGTCAAAAATTTCTTGTGTATCCGGATATGTTACAGCTATCCCCTCAAGGCGCGATTCGCTATATATACTGTCAACAATATTGCGCTTTGCATAAAGAATATTATCGTAACGTGACATTGAAAACTTATCATTTAGCATTGATCTATCCCACCCGTTCAATAGATGTTCATTCCGCTGAAGATCTCTATCATTTCACGGCGGAGAGCGTCGTTTATCTCAAGCCTGCGCTTGGGGGCAAGCTCATAGGTATCGGTGTTGAAAAGATAATTCTGAAGAAAGATCTCCTTTATCATCATTTTTGTGTGGAAAATATTGGACTGATAAACGTTTACATCAACGGCGTCATACCGCTCGAGAGTTTCCTTGTTTATATAGTCCTGTATTGAAGTTATATCATGATCTATGAACAGTTTTTTGCCGTGTTCGTCACGGGTAAATCCGCGGACGCGGTAGTCAATGGTTATAATATCCGAATCAAAGCTGCCGATAAGATAGTCAAGTGATTTTAACGGAGTGGTCTGTCCGCAGGTGGATACGTCGATATCCACACGGAATGTGGTTATCTCGTTATCAGGGTGAAATTCCGGATAAGTATGAACGGTAAGATGGCTCTTGTCCAGATGTCCGGCAATGCTCTGCTTTATCGGCGGAAATGCTCCGCCCATTTTTCCCATATTGCAGGACGCGTCAATATCCTCTATATCCTTGTCCGATACCAGTATCGTCACCGAAGCTCCCTGCGGATCATAATCCTGCTTGGAGATATTCAGCACATGTGCGCCTATCATTTCGGTAACGTCGCATAATATCTTGGTAAGACGGTCGGAATTGTACTGCTCGTCAATATATTTTATATAATCCTGCTGTTCTCTCGCACTTTTAGCATAGCAGATATCATATATATTGAAGCTGAGAGTTTTGGTAAGATTATTGAAGCCGTAAAGCTTGAGCTTTTCGTTCAACCCTATCCTCACGTTCCTTTCATTTTTAAATGTTCATATACATTGAATGATACGCTAAAATCCCGTAAATGTCAATAGATTTCCGCAAATTTCTTTTTTGAGCAATACAAATATTTTAAAATCTTTCAAATTCTCTTCCATGCTCTCATATTCTCCCGAATGCTCCGTATGGTATTATAAGGAAATCCATATTATTGACGGTCTTTTTTATACCATTCCTTAACGACCTGCTCGGCTTTCTTGCCGACTATCGAAAATCCCATTTCGGGCGACCTTTGTGGGATCTTTGTGTACCAGTCCCACCAGAAAAATCCGGCAAACCATTTTTTATCCCACAATGCCCTCATGCAGGAGCTGTAGAAGTTTGCCTGTTCGTCCTCGTCGTAGGGAAATTCCCTGTGGCTGAAATCATACGGCATCATAGCGCAGCCCTTTGCGCTCCGGCAGCCTATCTCCATGAATATGACCTGTTTTCCGCCGTTTGCTTCGGAAAGTTTTTCAAGACTTTCGGTCTGCCTGAGCCATTCGTTATACATATTTTCCTCACTGTCGCCGGGAACTTTTCCTACGCCGAAATACGCGGAAGTTCCTATGTAATCCACCGCGTCCCACCATTTCACGCCGTGTTCCTTTCCGTGGTTGGTGTTGTATACAAGCGGACCGTGATAGATCTCTCTCACCTGACGGATAGCTTCGCGCCACTGTTCAACGCGCTGTTCGGTGCCAAGCATCTCACAGCCCACGCAGAACATCTCGCAGCCTGTATCCTCGGCGATCTCGGCATAGTGGCAAAGGAACGCCGTATAGCTGTCGAACCATTCTTTCCAGTAGTCCTTGTCGCCTATCTCCCTTTCGGGGAAGAAAATATTTGCTCTCCATATGCCGTCGGCGCAGTTCACCATAGGCTTCATGCAGACTTTCATTCCAAGTGAATGGAGCTTTCCCACAGCCTTTGTGATGTCCTTGTCTGTAACGGTATAGCGAAAATCGGGACGTATCAGCGTGGAACTGAAACTGTCCTGCAATACCGTGAACGCAAGAGCAGTCCAGTCGCCGCCAAGAGCGGCGAGCCGTTCCATGGACTCTGCCGCTTCGGAAGTCCGGTACATTCCCTTTCTTCCGTCAAAACCGTAAGTAAAGCCTTTAATGAACATATTAAATTCCTCCTCTTAACTATCAACTCTTAACTCTCAACTCTGCTGCAAGGCTCAGCCTGCAAACTGCGAATTATAAAGATCCGCATAAAAGCCGCCTTTTTCAAGCAGCGACCTGTGATCTCCCTGCTCGATTATATTTCCGTCTTTCATAACAAGTATAACGTCTGCGTCCTTTATGGTGGAAAGCCTGTGGGCGATTATAAAACTTGTCTTGCCTTTCATCAGCTTAGCGAACGCGCTTTGTATCTTTAACTCGGTGCGTGTGTCTATGCTGGAGGTCGCTTCGTCAAGGATAAGCATGGGCGGATCGGTAAGAGCTATCCTTGCTATGCAGAGAAGCTGTTTCTGTCCTTGTGAAAGCGTGCCGCTGTCCTCTGAGACTACCGTGTCGTAGCCTTTCGGCAGTCTTCTGATAAAGCTGTGACAGTGACAAAGTTTTGCCGCAGCAAGTATTTCCTCGTCGGTCGCGTCCGGTCTGCCGTAAGCGATATTCTCACGTATCGTTCCGGTAAATATCCATGTGTCCTGTAAGACCATTCCGAAAGACGAACGCAGGTCATGCCGCTTCATATCCCGTATGTCCGTTCCGCCTACTTTTATTGAGCCGCCTTTTACGTCGTAAAATCTCATCAGAAGATTTATAAGCGTAGTTTTTCCGCAGCCGGTAGGTCCTACTATTGCAATTCTCTGCCCGGACTTTATATTCAAATTTACGTTTTCAAGAAGTTTTTGTTCCGGCTTATAGCTGAAAGAAACGTTTTCCATTTTCACCCTGCCGTCGGCGTTTACGGGCACGGCAGACTCTTTTTCAGGTATTTCTTCCGCTTCGTCAAGAACGGCAAAAACTCTTGCCGCAGATGCTATCGCCGATTGAAGCTCTGTAATAACTCCTGTGATCTCGTTAAAAGGCTTTGTATACTGATTTGCATAGCTTAGGAACGTTGCTATCTGTCCTACTGACATTGCTCCCACCGCTCCGCTTATAACGGAGACTGCACCGAAGATCCCGGCTGCGGCATAAACTATCCCGTTCACAAAACGGGTCGTCGGATTTGTAAGCGCCGAATAGAACTGCACCAGAACGCCGCATTTATAAAGTCTGCCGTTTATCTCTGTAAATTTTTCCTGCGCCCTTTTTTCATAAGCAAAAGCCTTTACTACCTTCTGACCGCCTATAAATTCTTCGGCGCAGCCTGTAAGCTCTCCGCGCACAGCGGACTGTTCCTTGAATTTATCGCGGCACAGCTTTGTTATGAACGCCGCCGCAAACAGCGACAGCGGAGTTATCAGTATCACCACAAGGGCGACGCTTACGTTTATCCGAAGCATGAATATTATCGTTCCCACTATAGTGACTATTCCCGTCAGGAACTGGGAAAAGCACTGTAACATTCCGTCCGAGATAAGTTCTATATCAGCGGACATACGTCCTATAAGGTCGCCGTGAGGCGTGCTGTCGATATATCCAAGGGGCAGACGGTTGAATTTGGCATAAAGTTCGTTCCTCATATCGCTTACTGCGCGGAACGTTATCTTATATGTGCAGAAAGACATTATCCAGCTGAACAGCGACGACAGCACTACCGAAATAAATATCCTTATGACATAGTATTTTATCATCATAAAATCAACATTGTTCCTGCCGATGATGTAGTCAATGCCGCGTCCCACAAGGATAGGAACATATAGCGAGAGCAGAACGCTTGCCACAGCCGATATGAACGCCGGCACAAGAAGATATGCAAAAGGCTTTGTATAACCGAAAAGCCGCATGGTCACACCTTTCTTTTTCATGCGCCCTCCACCCCGCTTTCCTGCGACATTACTATCTCGCGATAGACCTCACAGCCGGTCATAAGTTCGTCATGTGTGCCTATGCCGACTGCCTTTCCGTCATCAAGAACGATTATCCTGTCGGCGTTTTTCAGAGAATTTGCCCTCTGGGAAACTATAACGACAGTCATTCCGTCGGTATTTTCCGCAAGGGCTTTTCTCAAAGCTGCGTCGGTGGCAAGGTCAAGTGCGGACGCACTGTCGTCAAGTATCAGTATTTCCGGATCTGCCGTAAGCGCACGGGCGATCGTCATGCGCTGCTTCTGACCGCCGGAAAGATTTCGTCCGCCCTGTGCGATATATGTGTTGTAGCCCTCAGGCATTTTTTCGATAAATTCGGCAGCCTGTGCGATCTCCGCTGCTTTTTTCAGATCATCATCAGATGCGTCCTCACGTCCCCAGCGGAGATTTTCCGCCACCGTTCCGGAAAACAGCAGCGCTTTCTGCGGAACTACGCCGACTTTAGTACGGAGCATTTCCAGATTATAATCGCGGATATCGGCGCCGTTTATAAGGATCTCCCCGTTATCGGCGTCATAAAACCTTGGGATAAGATTAACAAGGGTAGATTTTCCCGAGCCTGTACCTCCTATAATGCCGAGGGTCTCGCCGCGCTTTACCGAAAAGCTGATGTTTTCAAGAGCGCAGTCACCGTCGGAATGATAGGAAAATGAAACGTCCTTAAATTCAATTGCAGGCGCGCCGGAAATTTCTTCCGCGCCTTTGCCGTCGGTAATTGACGGCTCCGTGTCAAGGACTTCGTTTATTCTTGCGGAACAAGCCGCCGCTTTTGTGAATATCACCACCAGATTTGCCACCACTACAAGAGCAAGGGATATCTGCGTCATATAGTTTACAAAAGCTATTACCTGTCCCTGTGTAAGATCGCCGACATTTACGCGGAAGCCTCCGAACCACACTATCGCGCCTATGGCAATATTCATAATTGCATATGTCAGCGGATTGAGCAGTACCGAAAGTCTTCCTACCCTTAAAGAGATATCCGAATAGTCCGCATTGGCTTCTCCGAAGCGGCGTTCTTCGGCTTCTTCACGGGAAAATGCCCGTATTACCCTTGCGCCCGAAAGGCTCTCCCTTGTCACAAGACCGATCCTGTCAAGTTTCTTCTGAATGACTTTATAGAACGGCACCGAACGGGACATTACCAGATATATGGTAATTGCCGTCAGCGGCGCCACCGCAAGGAATATTACCGAAAGTTTCAGGTCGATAGTCATAGCCATTACCGCAGCGCCTATAACAAGGAACGGCGCGCGGACAACAAGCCTTATAAGCATTGCAACGGCATTCTGTACCTGATTTACATCATTCGTAACACGGTTTATGAGCGACGGCGTTCCGAAACGATCAAGCTCCGAATGTGACATATTGCATATTTTTTCAAAAAGATCGTTCCTGATGACCGTTCCCACACCTTGGGAGGCTCTGGAAGCAAGGTACTGGCAGACCAGCGCGCACGCCAGTCCGAAAGCCCCCATAAGTATCATTATCCCACCCATGCGGTAAATATAGGGCTTGCCTGCTCCGCCGTTTATGCCCACATCTATGATATCCGCCATTATAAGCGGAACGATAAGCTCAAGGATAGCTTCCGTCAGCTTGGCAGCAGGACCTATTATAAGTTCTTTCTTAAAAGCAGGCAGATATTTCTTTGCAAGCTTAAACATCGGTGTCGTTCTCCTTTTCGGACGATTTTTTTCTGAATATAACAAATTTGCTGAAAAGATAATTTACCACAAGAACGAACACCTGCGCTATCAGCTTCATGATGTATTCGTTCTGTTTCAGTATTCTCACGGTAATGACCATGAACGCAAATTCCCATACAAAAGTGAAAAGCCTTGCTCCGTAAAATGCCGCCGCTTGTTTTATCCAAGCGGTTTTTGATTTTTCGTCATTCTTGAACACCCATGCTTTATTTGTGAAGAAAGCAAAGGTAACGGCGCATATCCAGCTTATAGTCGTGTTTACTTCCGTAGGAAGCCCGAAAAATGCAGGTATATACTGAGCAATGACTGAAACAGCGGTAGTCATAGCCCCGACTATAAGATAAAGCATAACGCTTTCATGTTTATAATAAATGTCGCGGATATTTTTCGGAAATACCGACAGTATCCTTGCTATTATCCTGTCCAGCAAAGGAAGTTCCTCCCATATATTTTATATCTTATAGTATTATAACATATATTCTTTCAAAAATCATTACTTTTAGTAAAATTTTATCATTTGTGCGGCAGTAATAATTCAACAAAATAACTTCAAAATCAGGTTAAAATTTGTAGAAAAATGAGAATTTTTACAAAGTCATAATTTTCGCTTTTATATTTCGGGGAATGTGCTATAATTGAAGTTGTATAGATGTAAACTGAAGAAAAAGGCGGAAGATAAGGAAGTACCGCCGCAAAAGGAGAAAAAATATGACCGGCACAGAAATTTTTCTTATAGCAATACAGGCTCTGGGCGGCATTGCCCTGTTTATCTACGGTATGACTATGCTGGGAAACGGACTTGAAAAAATTTCCGGAGGAAAACTTGAAAAGATACTTTCCGGTCTGACAAGCAATATTTTCAAAAGCGTATTTTTAGGCGCAGTAGTCACAGCCGCCGTACAAAGCTCCGGCGCAACTACCGTAATAATCGTCGGAATGGTAAACGCCGGCATACTCAAGCTCTCTTCGGCAATAGGCGTGATAATGGGCGCAAATATAGGTACTACCATAACCGGACAGATACTCCGTCTTGCCGGTCTTGAAAACAGCGCCGATACACCTCTGCTGCTCCAGCTCCTTGCCCCGAAATATCTTGCGCCCGTAATATCGGTCATAGGACTGATAATATTCATGCTGTCAAAAAACGACGTGAAAAAAAGTCTTGGCGAAACACTTGTAGGTCTTGGCATACTTTTCACCGGTATGCTTACAATGACCGCTTCCGTTGAGCCCCTTTCCGAACTGGAAGCGTTCAGAAAGCTGTTTGAGACCCTTTCAAATCCGATACTGGGCGTTATCGCCGGAGCGGCGGTCACCGCTCTGCTGCAAAGTTCCTCGATATCGGTCGGTATCCTGCAAAGCATTGCAAAAACAGGTACTCTGAAAGCGTCTTCCGCATTCCCGATAATCATGGGACAGAACATAGGCACCTGTGTGGTATCTATCATTTCCGCCGCAGGAGCTTCCAAAAACGCAAAGCGCGCCGCAATGGTGCACCTTTATTTCAATGTTATAGGAACGGTGGTGTTCCTTACAGCAGTATATGCCATAAAAGCCGCCGTGGGCTTTCCTTTCTGGGACGAGCCTATCGGCATGGGCGGCATAGCAAACTTCCATACGTTTTTCAATGTTACCGTTACCATACTGTTCCTTCCGTTCACAAAGCTGCTTGAAAAGCTCGCCTGCATTACTATACGCGACAGCAAGGAGGAAACGGAAGACGACGGAGAAGTCACTTTCAACGCCCTTGACGACCGTTTCCTGAAATCTCCCGCGCTTGCTATCCAGCAGTCGCACAATGCGGTGGTCGCAATGGGTACGCTGGCATTAAAGAACTTTACCAAAATGCGCAAACTGTTCAACAGCGAGGGATTCAATGAAAAGACAATCGGCAAGTTGAAAGACAACGAAGCGTCAATAGACCGCATGGAGGACAGGCTCAATGTTTACCTTGTAAAACTGACCGAATGTGAACTTACCGATTACGAGAACCGCCGTGTTACCGAACTTCTTCACCTGACTTCTGAATTTGAACGTATAGGCGACTATGCCATGAATCTTATTGAAATGGCGGAACAGCTCCACGGCATAGACGTTGCTTTTTCGGATAGTGCGCTGCACGAACTTACGGTCATTTCCGACGCCGTTCAGGAAATAATCGGAATGGCGGTAGACGCTGTCAAGAACAACGACGTTTCTGTAGCTATGCGTATCGAACCTCTGGAAGAAACGGTCGATCTTCTTAACGAAACGCTGAAGAGCCGCCATATAGAACGTCTTAAAAACGGCGAATGTGTTGTTGAAAGCGGAGTAAACTTCCTTGACCTGCTCATAAACCTTGAAAGGATATCCGATCACTGTTCAAATATAGCAGTATATGTAATGGGCGCGCAGAAGAAGAGCAAAAACATTCTTAACCGTCATGAATATATCCGTGAGCGTCACGAAGGAGGGGATGAGGACTATATCAGTCTTACCGAACAATACATGACCAAATACAGCCTGTGATATAAGCCAAAATACATAAAAGCCTCAGATATCCCTCTGAGGCTTTATTGTTTATCCGTATTTTTTTCAAACCGCAATTCTGTGCCGAAACCAAGTCAGGCGGCAGGACTTTCGCCCTCCGGTTCGCCCTTGTACAGCAGCTTCATAACTATCGGAGTAACGATCGAAGAACATATTATCAGCAGTATGACCGATGCAAAATATACCGGATCAAGAAGCCCTACGGAAAGTCCTTTCTGCGAAACTATAAGCGCAACTTCGCCCCTTGTCATCATTCCTACGCCGACTTTAAGACAATCCCTGCCCCTGTATCCGAACGCCGCAGACATAAGTCCGCAGCCTATTATCTTAGTTACCATCGCCACAAGAACAAATCCGAGGGAGAACAGCAGCAGTTCCGCAGTAAAGCCGGAAAATTCGGTTTTCAGTCCTATGCTGGCAAAGAATATCGGTCCGAAAAGCATATATGAACTTATATCCATTTTTTCAGCAATGTATTCCGAATCTTTCAGGCTGCAAAGGATTATTCCGGCAACATATGCGCCGGTGATATCCGCAATGCCGAAATATTTTTCCGCAATATATGCAAGCGCAAAGCAAAGTGCAAGTCCCAGTATAGGTATGCGCCTCTGATGCGGATATTTTTTGTCTATCATCTTGAATACTTTATATATTATAAATCCTACTATTCCTGCAAAAACAAAGAACAGCAGCGTGCTTGCCACTACCTGTAACGGGTTGGAATCGGGAGTTTTCAGCCCGATAACAAACGTAAGCACTATAATGCCTATAACATCATCTATTATTGCTGCGCTCATGATAAGCGTTCCTACTCTGCCTTTAAGCCTGCCAAGTTCCCGCAGAGTCTGAACGGTTATTCCCACGGACGTAGCCGTCATTATCACGCCTATGAACACCGCCCTGTAAAATCCCTCAGAACCGGACGGTGAAAATCCGTAAAAGCATGAATAAAGCAGCCAGCCTCCTAAAAGAGGCACCGCAACTCCAGCGCAGGCTACCGCCAAAGCTGCAGGACCGGTTTTAAGAAGTTCTTTAAGATCCGTTTCCAGTCCGGCGGAAAACATCAGCAGCAGAACGCCTATTTCTGCCATCTGCGCAAGAAAATCCGATTGTCCTACTATCCCGAGCACCGACGGACCTATTATAAGTCCCGCGACTATTTCACCCACGACCTGCGGAGCTTTCAGCTTTTTGGCAAGGAGCCCGAAAAGTTTGGCAAAAAGGATTATTATCGCAAGGTCCTTGAAAAACTCTATCTGCATATAAGCACTTCCTTCAGGCAGAACATTTTCATATGAACAGTTTGATTATATACCCCTTTTTCCGCAAAATCAACCTTGAAATTGTTATTTTTGAGCCGCAGATATATTTTTGTTACATAAGTATATTTTTACGGTAAAAAGGTTGAAAATATCTGTCTATTTTGAAGAAGCTATGCCACGGCAGAGAATTGATTTTAGCAGCGCTTTTTCCCTATGCCGAACAGATCTATATCCATAATTTTTTCCTTTGAGAATACAGCCGCCAGCGCAAAAGGCACCGAGACCGCCATTGCCGAAAGCTCCCCGTTTATTACAGTAGCCGCAAATGTTGCCGCAAGCAGAGATATTCCTGCAAATTTCTGAACGGCAAGACCGGTATCTTTTTTCCTGCCGGCAGTCATAACTATATTTTTTCTTTCTTCTGTTAATACTTTTGCATTTGAACCTGTCATATATATCATCCTTTCAATAACACAAATCGCGCACATATGTTCTGCACATTTGTTCTGTTTTATATTATAGAACAAAAGTTCTTGACTGTCAAGTATTTTCAAAAAATTTTGTTTCGTTGTTTTGCATAAAAAAGTTGCCGGTTTGTTATTTAATAAGTATAATTTTATATCCAAAAGTATTTATTATTCAAAGACTATTATTGCTGTACAAAGAAAAAATGGGAAAACCGCCAAGCTTGCAAGGCTTTACGGTTTTCCCATTTCATTTTTTTATCTCCTCATCTGTCAAATGCCAATTGCAGTAAACTGTTATAAAATATCTTTCAGCAGCTCCCAAAGGCTTTCGCTGTCACATGCGCCGCAGACGCCGATAATAAAATCGCCGTAATCAATTACAAAATCATGTGTTTCTATTCCTGAAATATTTTCAGAATTATTTTCAATAAATTCAAGGCTTATATCTTCCGGCAAAACTACTGCATGGTCCTCGACCTCTACGCCTGAATGGTCGGTATCATAATAAATATTAAAGCCCCTGTAATCGTCGGTCATATATTCTGCAAAATAATAACCAAGATCCATATTCTGTTCCGTAAGAACACCGTCTTTATCGTATTGTCTATGCAGATATATCATGCAGTCGTTGGATAAATTCAAAGTTCCGTACTGCGACTCAATAGATACTGCCTGCGGAACGTGTCCGGCAAAATAATTTACATTATTTGCTTCAAGCAGGGATATTTTTTTGTTTTCAAAAATGCTTTCCGCTTGGTCAAGGTCAATATTGTCAAGGGAAGCTCCGTTCAGGATAAGACTGTCTATAACCTTCAGCGCGTCGGCATAATTGTAGTTCTGAAACAAAATCGAATATCCGACTCCGTCCGATACCCAGAACGCTATAAGCGAAGGCGGAATATTTTCCTCTATATTTTCGGCAAAATCAAAGCCGTAAACCGTTACGCCATATCTTTCGGCAGAAATGTAATTTTCAAGATGGAAATGGCTATAACATCTGCCGCTGCTGTCAACGTAAAGGTTCAGAGATCTTTTTTTATCACCGACCGAAAATTGCCCGACGGACAGATCGCTTTCAAGATCAAATTTAACATATCCGCTTGCCGTCTCCTGATCGGATATATAAAACGGCAGTATCTGCTTAACATATTCATCCGTCAGATCGTACGATCTATAGCTTTCGGGATCAACCGGTAGCGATATGTGGATTTCGTCTTCGTCTTTGTTGGGGAAATACTTCTCCGCTTCTTCTTCGGTGTACTCGGTACTTTCGATAACTTTCTGCCAATCGGAAGTTTCGGAAATTTCCGTAACGTTTTCCGTTTTTTCCTCGTTCTTCTGATGTTCCGTTACAGCCGCTGCCGTCTGCTCGGTAACGGTGATTGCCGGACAGAAAATAATTTCCGGAGCATTTTCGCTTCTTGGGATATTTACCGCAGCAAATATACCGATAACAACCGCTGCCATTGCCGCCGCACAGACCGCTATTTTCAGCGTGGGACGGGAACGCTTGATTTTTGCTTTATCCGAAAACATCTCCGAGATAAATTTATCGTCCGTAAGGGAGATCATTCTTTCCATATCTTTGATATTCATCAGTAAAGCCCCCTTTCGGTGAGAAACTTTTTCAGCTTTTTCCTTGTGCGGAACAGTGAGGATTCCGCCTTGCTCTTGCTTACGCCAAGCCTTTTGCATATTTCCTTTATTGAAAGAAAATACCAGTATCTTAACAGAAAAATTTTTCTGTTTTCCTCACTCAGCGAACCAAGGAAATCATTTATCGCCGCGGACAGATCCCCGTCGGAAAAATTCCTGCCGTCGTTTCCGGAAATACATTCTTCCAGTTCGGAAAGGGAAACAGCCGCCTGCGGCTTTCGTTTTTCTGCGTTAATAAAATAGTACTTTTTCAATGCAAGATTGCGGGCGGTCTTTGCTATAAAGGCGTAAAAATTATACGGTCTTTGCGGCGGAATGACGTTCCAAAGCCCCATGTATGTATCATTTTCGCATTCTTCCGCATCGGAACGGTCGTTCAGGATACGCATAGCAATTGCCAAGATCATATTTCCGTATTTTATCTTGGTTTCCGGTATCGCATTTTCCGAACGGGAAAAGTACAATTCCATAATATCCGTATCTTCCATTTATAAACCCCCTTGTTCAATATTTTACCTTTCATATATTAAGTACGTTTTTATAATGCTTTGCTTGCATATTAATTATTTTTTATTTTGTTAGACTAAATTATCATTTATCTTAACATTAAAAAATTCTGAAAATTCTCCAAAAGCATTGCAGATATATATGAAAAATGATATAATTCTATTGTAAAACATTTCTTGAAAGGAAGCGACCGCTTTGCACCGCAAAAAAATTTTGCCGATAATTATTACTGCCGCCCTGCTTTGCGGCTGCAATGACAGCAGCGAAACAGTCCCTGCGGCTGCGCCCGTTCAGGAAGCGGTATCGGTCACGGAAAAAATTACGGAAACCCTGACCGTATCGGAGACGTCTGCATCGGAAACTTCCACAGTCACGGAAACGGAACTCTCCGCTTCATCTGCGGTCACGGAAATATCCGAGCCGTCCTATGATCTTTCGGAAGAATTTTATAATGAACTTGAAGAAATTATCCGGAAATATCCTCATTTTGACTATTATGACATTTCCCTTGCCTATGAAGATATAGATACCGGATTTACATTCATGCTTGACCCGGACAAGCATTATTTTTCGGCGTCGGTAATGAAAGCACCGTATATGCTTTACATTTACAGAATGGCTCTCGCCGGAAAAGCCGACACCGGGCAGAAACTTACATATTCGGAAGAATACAAGCGCAGCGGCACCGGTACGCTGCAATATGAAGAATTTGGAACGGAATGGACCGTTGAGGAGCTTATCGGTCTGTGTCTTGAAGAAAGCGACAATTCGGCTTTTGCCATGCTCCGGGAACTTTACCCAGAAGACGGTTACAAGGAATTTATGATATCTTTGGGAATTACTCATGAGGACGACGCTAAAGCGTCAGGTCAGCCGCAGATATGCTGCGAATCAGCGCTTACTATCTCCCGTGAGATATATGATTTTATCAAGGAGGGCAACCCGTATTCCGAGCGGCTTGAATATCACCTTACCCACAGCCGCAACGCAATGATACTCGGCGGAGAAAATGCCGAAGTAATACGCAAATACGGCTGGTATGACGGTTATTTTCACGATATGGCAGTTATACTCGGCAACAGGGATTACTGCCTTACAATATTGACAAACCTTGATATGCTTGAAATAAATACCCGTGAATACAGGCTTTTCGGCGAGCTTTCATCACTTATTGCCGAATATTCGGACAAACTTATAATAAATGACGCTTCCGGAAACAGATCCGTTATCACATATGAAAGACAGGAGGTAAAAGATATGGCTTTGCCAAAAGATCCCTATATGCTTCTAAGTGTTCTGAACATGAAGCTCCGCGACGTTTATCCGAGCCTTGAAGAACTTTGCGGCGATATGGAGGCTGATATGAACGACATTTCGGCAGCTATGGAAAAGCTCGGCTATGAGTATAACAATGCGGAAAATCAGTTTATTCCCATTGAAAGATCAGACGAAGAATGAAACTTTGCCGCGGAATATCCGCGGCAGTTTTTTGCGAAAAAACTCTTGCTTTTTCCGCATGGATATGTTATAATGTTATTTGTCACGGAAGCGTATCGAAGTGGTCATAACGGGACTGACTCGAAATCAGTTGTACTTTCGGGTACCGAGGGTTCGAATCCCTCCGCTTCCGCCAAATAAAACCTCGCAAGCAAACCGTTTGCGAGGTTTATTAAAATATTAGGTACACAAAAAAGTACACACTTTTTATTTTCCGGACGAAAATTTTATTTTCCTACGCTAAAATTCTCTTGAAAATATCCTGCACCATTGCAGCTGTTTCTTTCATGTCGCCGTCCATTTCATGGGAGTATACGCCGTATGTATCCATATCCTTAGAATGCCCGACAAGCTGCTTTAGGTATCCTTCAGGCAAGGACTTTACAGCCGATACGAACGTATGCCGCAGTTCATACGGTGATACAGGCAAGATGTTATTATATTTGCGGTATATATTCCAGCGTTTGTAATAGTTACTGCTTTTCACGGGTTCTCCCCACTTATCACAGAATACATATTCTGACACTATTTCACGTTCTTTGAGGCTTCTTTTCTGCTCTTCGAGGATTGCTGATGTAAAAATGTTCAATGAAAAATTTCTACGGGCGTTTTGATTTTTCCCCGTCGTTACTTCACCATATGAATTAATAGACCGTCGGAGGTACACGGTCCCGTCCTTGATGTCTTCCCATTTAAGTCCGGCAAGTTCCCCCGGTCGGAGACCCGTCAGGACGTGAAAACGATATGCATATATATACATATCCTGCCTTTCTTTGCCGTTAAACATTGTCTTATCTGATGAAAATAATATTTTCAAATCGTCCGGCTGTAGTATGTGTTTTTCCCCTGTTTTCGCATCACGCGGAATAGTCAGACTTTCAGGAAAGAGCGTTGTATACTTGTTCTTTCGGCAGTATTTCACAAATGCGGTCAGGCAAGCGCGTATGTTGGATAATGTTTTTTTAGCAAGACCTTTGCCATAAGCTCTGTCAATAATGCTTTGTAAATGCTGTTCGCTAAGGTTTTCTATCCTGACTGTGCCGATATATGGATTGACATGATTCTTGAATATCCTTTCATGCTGTAGCCAATTGCTTTTTGACGTCGTGATTTTCAGATGTTCAATATACTGTTCAGAAGCCTGACGGACTTTTATTTTGCCGTCTGCTATTCCGTCATCAAGCCACCTGTCCGCTTTTCGGTTTGCTTCGGACTGCCCTGTTCTGCCCGGCGTGGAAGATGTAAAAGTCTTGCGGATCCCGTCTCTCTGAACGTTGATTTGCCAACGTTTACGGGATTCAATCCATTTCGCAGTGTTTGTGCGTTTCATGAAAATTCCTCCTTGAAATATGGTGAGGAAAGTATATGTAGCTTGTGCGCTGTAGGAATACTGTTCCTCGGCTTGCATATATCCCGTCTATGTTCGCAGCATAGGCGGGATTTTTTTATTACAAAATAAATTATTTGGCAAAATGGGCATAGTTATCCCCTTTAAAAGGGATAACGTGATTATTCTTTATTTTCGGGTAAATATTCAGCTACCCTGTCCATTATCGCCCGGCGCAGGAAGCCGTTCATCGGTTCGCCCGACAGCTCAATCGCCTTTTTCAGTGCTTCATATTCTGCCATTTTCAGCTTTACGGATTGATATTTGAAATGTGTCTGATCGTGCTTTTTGTTTGCCGCCATTTGTGCCTTTGATACTGCCATAAGACCACCTCCATGACTATATTATACAGCTTTTTTATTATAGTTACAACGTATAAAATACACAAATTATACGTTGTAACTTTGTTAAAAATGACTGTTGACATATGCGTTATAACGTGATATAATATAATTACAGTAAAGGAAGGGGGTGGTACAATGAGCAGAAAAAAGAAAAGCTCCCGAAAGCGAAAGCAGACGGGAGCAAGCAAAGCCGCAATCTTTGCTGCAATAGCTCAAGGTCTTTACTGGACGGTAAAGATAATTAAAGAGCTAAGGGAGTAAAATCCCAAAGGGACAGGGCGGAAGCAACCGCCCTCCTCCCTACTAAATATATCATAAAAAAAGCGAGGTGTCAAGCATGAAAAAGCAGAATTTTTTAACGGTGCTTTTGTATGCCATAGGCGTTATGTTCATTCTGGCAACGATATATGAATTAATTGAGATGTTTCGCAGTTGACTGCAAAATTTATCCCGCTTCGGATCGCACCGGAGCGGGATTTTGTTTTACTGTCTATAAAATAACACTGCTTTCAAGCTAAGCTTATCTGGAAAAAAATTCATTCATTTTTTCCAGAGAGATCTTACCGTTTTTGGGGGTTTCACACCAAGGATCTTCGTTATGTGTCATTTCAACAAGTTTCCATGCAGAAAACTGCCCGTAATCCTCATAAACGTCCTGCAATATAATGTTTACATCATTGTTAAATTCGGGCAGCGGAAAATTTTCATCAATGGGTTTTTTTCCGTAATTTTTATACTGTTCATAAACCGTAGGAACAGCCGGACCGTGCTGCCAAGCGTAGATGGGTTCGGTAAACAAAGTTTTTCCAGTATATTTTATAGCGGTGCCTTGTGCATAGTATAACAATTTCTGTAATTTTAAAGGCGTCAGGAAATCGGTGTTTTCCTGAGCGTTGTTATAGGCAATAAGCCATTTGGCAACATCAAGAGCAGACAAGCCGAATGACTCCTGCCGATCGGGCTGTTCAGACTCGAAAGATGTAGTTTTCAGATCGCTGCGTTCGCCTTTTGCGTATTCAAGGGCTTCGTTAAGTCCTGTTACAATGCTTTCATATACACTCATAATTCATTCTCCTTTCATAGAGCGCTCTTTCGGCGCTTTCAATATCCTTAACAATATTTTTTATATTATTATATTCCTGTTTTGTGAGATCATCACTTTCATTTTTTGAATAAACTGTAATAAGATAAATTTTTTCAAACTTAATAAAGTCAACATAGATCACTCTTGCTCCGCCGCTTTTTCCGGTGTTTTTCAATGGTATTCTGAATTTACGGCAGCCATGTGTTCCCTGTATCATATCTCCGGCAGACGGATCATTGGCAAGTGTTACCTGAAGATCATACAGTTCTTCATCACTCAAAGATAATTTTTCCCATTGCTTATCAAACGTTTTTGTCATAACAAAAGTTCTTGTCATATTATTACCCTGCCTACATTATTTTCAAAATTATATCATGTTCGCATTATCTCGTCAAGTGTGGGTTATGCTTCCCCGTTCCGGATCATACCGGAGTGGGTTATTTTTTTAATATTTTGATAATTTCAATTACTTTTTCCCGTTCATCGTAGGAAAGTTCCGCAATGATATTTTCAAGGTCGTTCTGTTCCGCTTCCGGTCGTTCCTGTTCCGCCTTGCCGGCGAAAAACGACGTAATTGTCCCGGTAAGCATTGAGATCAGACCTATTCCGAATATCATCAGAATGACCGCCATTACACGCCCTGCGCCGGTCGTCGGGGAAATATCCCCATAACCTACAGTTGTAACAGTAACGATAGACCACCAGAGCGCGTCGAAAAAGTCTTTGCCCTCGGTGTACATCATTATTACCGAGGATATCAGAATAAGGACACCGGACGCATACAGCATATAAATGAACCCGTTCGTGTGCAGGAATGTTTTTGCGCGGTTCCCGAAGCGTCCGAAAAATGCCGTTAGACGTGCAAGTTTTGTGAATTTCGCAAGCCTTGAAAGTTTCGCAAGCCGGAAGATCCTTGCAAAGCGGAAAAAACTGAAAATCGAATTAAACGGTATTATTGAGAGCAGGTCGAAAATATTTGACTTGAAAAATTTCAGTTTTTCTTTTGCAAGCACAAAGCGGACTATGTAATCAACTGCAAAGATCATCAAAATTGACGTGTCGATCCAGAACAGCACGCCGGAGGCAAGGCTTATTTTTCCACAAAGGTCAAGAATAACAAGGACTATTGAAACAAGCGCAAGAACGGCGATAAATACCTGATAAGCAGCGTTTATTTTTTCGTGGTTTTTCATACAGTTTATTTTTTAGGTTTTGGAAGAGCTTTATTTTTGTTGCATATTCCACAGCCCCAATACCCATTTTCTGAATATTCGTCAAGTTCCTCTGAACCAATATCTACCTCGTCGTAATTCTCCTTATCAATTTTTTGCGCGGCTGTACAGGTGTTTTTTGTGTGCAGGCATAACGTTTCAGTATTCAATATGTAATGATTATTTTTCCCTAAATATGCGCCGTCCGTATCGAATTTGTATTCTGTTTTATCAATTGTAACAACGCCCGTGGCAGCTTTGCCGTTTGAAAGGAAATAATATTTTGTGCCAGATTTCATCTTGACCCATTTACTTTTATACATAACGCCGTTTTTATCGAAATAGTATTTTGCGCCGGAAGATGTTTTCAGCCAGCCGGTTTTACGGGTGCCGTCTTTTTGAATATAATACGTTTTTCCGTCTATTTTCAGCCAACCTTTGGCGGCGGTAGTTCCATTGTCATATTCATAGACATAGCCTTTGTCCGTCTTTACCCATTCGTCGGCAGATACCGAAACGGGAGCAAATACTGCCGTTGTCAGCGTCAGAGCGATTGCAATTGAAATAAGCTGCTTTTTCATTTTGTACCCTCCATATTTATTTAAAAGTCTTCCTCCACGATAAGCCGTGACCGAGCGAAGCGCTTACGGACTTTTTGCCTTTGCTGTTTGCGGAGGCATGGATATGTTTTCCGCCGACAGATATTCCTACAGATTTTTTGCCGACGTTCAGCTTAACGCCCGGCGCGATCTTCTTTGATTTTCTGAATGTAAATCCCATAGAATGACCTCCTTAAAATAATTGGTCTTTATTTCATCAAGATGCATTTTCTTTCTGTTCAGGTGTATAAGAACTAAGCATTGTTTCCATACGCTCAAGTATACGCCCTTTATCGATCGTTGATAAATTTTTGAATTTTTGCAAAAATTCTTGTTCTTCTTCCGATAAGTCGGAGGAGGAACTTTTTTCTTTGCCGTCAAACAAATATCCGACCGTCACATTAAAATACTCGGCAATTTTTTGTAGAATTTCGATTTTCGGAATTGAACCGTTCTTCCAAGCAGTTACTTTTGACGAGCTTAATTTCAATTCATCTTGCACAAAGGCTGTAGGTGTCGTAGATTTTTCCTTGCAAAGATTATTAAATTGTTCATACCACACAAAAACCAACTCCCCATTTTTACTATTTTTACAAAATTCTAAATTTTAGAATTTTTCTTTTGAAATTTTCTTGACAATTCTAAAATTCGGAATTATAATAAAATTGCTAAACAAATTATTTAATAAAAAGTGCATAATAAACCGCCTATATTATACCATATGGCGGTCATTATGTCAAGAAATGAGGTGAGAAGATGAACAACAGGGAAACAAAAAAGCTCCCGTTTACGCAGGAGCAGATCAAATTAAGAAGAATGCTTTTAATGAATTTCAAAGACCGAGAATATCTTGTTGTGCTACAATATCGTCCAGAATGTCCTCACAAAAGTTCTTGTTACGAATACAAGCGTTAATAAGCCGCTTGGTTTCTTTGTCAGGTTCTTTGATGTTGTCCAGCTTGTCAAGCATAAGAAGTGTTGCGGCTAACATTACTTGAATATCAAGAGCGCAAAAATCTTTAGCACATTTTTCAAGTTTTTCCTTTGTAGCAGCGGCTTGTGAATTGAATTGTGATTTTTTCCACTTTGGCAGACCTTTCATTCTGTCGGTGTTGACAAATTCAGATATCGCTTTGCAAAGAACAGTTCGGTCAAAACTTGACGGTGCTGAATATGTACCTAAATCCAATGTTACTCCTCCTCTCTGCAATAATTATATAGCGGAGCAGGTAATATGTCAAGAAATGAGGTGAAAATATATGCCATTTGAAATTAGAATTAGACTTATGAAGCTCGGACGTAATCAGGTGGACCTTATACCGGAGCTCAAAAAGTGCGGAATTGATAAGGTTTCCCCTGCGGAGTTGTCCGTTGCGCTGAAAGGTTTGTCGCAGTCGCCAAAAAGTCAAAATATTCTTTCGCTTTCAAACGAGATCGTTTCACGTTGGGAAAAGGAAAGAGCATAACGAAAGGAATGTGAACCTGCATGAATCTGATATTATACGGGCTTATCTGGGCAGTTGTATATTTTATCTGCAAAGAAAGGAGTGATTGATTATGAGACCATATTCAAAGTTAAGAGGAAAAATGGCGGAAATGGACATACCAAACTACGCCTTGGCGAACTTCCTCGGAGTAAGTACGGCATATGTTTCGGCGAGAATGACAAACCGCTACAGTTGGACCATTGAAGAGGTTTACAAGATAATGGACCTGTTAATGATCCCGCAGGAGGAAATATTTGAATATTTTCCAAAGCCGAAAAGAGAAAATAAACATATCAGCGTAAGCGCATGAAATGAAAGGACGTGAAAAACAATGCTATGGATAATAATATCGCCTTGGCTGTTGGCGGCAGTGATCGCTGCTCTGACATTGCAGATCGTGGAGAATATCACTCTTATTTTCACCGGCATTCCGGAAGAGGAGGCAGAAGATGAACGTATTCATAAACGTTCCCGAAAAGCAGAATATTTCAAAAAATAAGGAGGAAACGACATGGCAGTAAAAGTCATAAAAAACGAGCCTGCGCCGGCGGCCACCGACACAAGCTCAAAAAAAGAAACGTGTGAAAATGTTTCTGCTTGTAGTATATCAGAAAAAGCGGAAAATGTCAAGAGCAAAATTCCGCAGGCGGTCATGGACGCACTTGACGAGACACGGAACCAACTTGAAAGATACATTGAAGAGGACAAAGATCATATCGTATATTGTAAAAGAAAGATAAACGACATTGACAATTTTGTGAAACAATTCGGAGGTGCTGAAAATGACTGAAAAGGAAAAGAATTTTCTTAATGTGTGTAAAAATATCACAATGTCCGGCGGATTTTCGGACAAAAAGGCAGTGGAAGAATTTGTTGCCGCCGCAGTTGAAAGAATGGAAGAGATCGGTCAGACTGCTCTTAATGCGGTAAATTCGGTAAGTGGCATTGAAAAGCCGTTACTGGCAGTGTCTTTTAAGGCGGTTGCCGATACTCTATATAGCTCACTTAACACGGCAGAGCAGGACGCTTATGGTGAGTTTATAAAAATGGCTATTCCGGTAATGATATCCGTTCCGGAGCGGTCAAGGAGCAAGGAGAGTGAAAGCGATGAATGATTACATAAACACGGCTTTGGAAAAGCTGAAAAACGAGCTTAATTCTTTCAAAGGCGGACAGAAAGAAAATGCTATGAAAAACGAAGTCCATGCGGCTCTATGTGAGTTCTGCCGGCAGGAGCCGGAGTTCGCCCAAGCCATAGCACAGAACGATAAGACTTTTTCCGACTGCATGAAAGCGGTTGCCAAGAGTGCCGGGTCAAGCATTTCAGACCTTGAAGCGTACAAAAAGGCGGTAAATTTTTATTTTCCCGGTGCGAAAATCAACTTCAAAATGACTATAGACCTTATCGGTGACGCCAAAACCGACGCTCCGAAAGAGCAAGAGAAAAAGTCCGTTCTGGATATCTCCCTTGACGATCTGTTTTAAGGGGGGCGGAAATATGACTGAAATATTTAAGGGCTTTTTCCCGGACATTCCCGAATTTCCGGACGAGATCAGGCTGAAACTTCACAGGAAATATTCAGACCCGTACATATTTTTTTCACGCCAAGGACGAACTGCGCACTGCTTCTGCACTAACTGCTTCGGCACGTTTGACGTCCTCTCAAAAGAAATAGTATCGGACACATTCCGCACCTGCCCTATATGCGGTACGAAATGCAAGACCCGTTCCGAGGGTATCGGAAGAAAATCACTTGCAAAAGAAAGACTTGTATGTTATCTTATGCCGGCTGACGGCGGAAATGCTGTTTTTGCAATTTGCGGACTGTTGTACAACAATTATGGAAAACCATATTTTCGAGGCAGTGCGCAGATGACTGTCAATGAGCTTGCAAAACATTATCGCGGATCGGAGTTTGAAATTAAAAGCGTTATCAGATATGCGACAGACAGCGTAAGGCAAGTTGACAGTATCTGGGGAACGCCGAACAAAGTCTCATTTTACGAGCCATATCTTACAAGAGGAAGTTTCTACTATTCGTCGCGAATGTATTACGACATAGAAAATCCTGAAGCCCTTCAGGATACGTTCATGAAATATATTCCTATGAACTACAAGGGCAACAAGCAGATGACCTATCTGAAATATGCAATTGAATATCCTGCCGTTGAAATGCTGATGAAGCTCGGCGGTTCACAGATAATCATGGACATTATTGATTATAAAAAACCGTGCAAAAGCGTTATTGACCTTTCCGGAAAGACTTCGGCGGAGGTATTTAAGACTGATCCTAACAGCGCTGCCGTCATTCGGAATTATATTAAGGAAAGCAAATATCCTGTCAGCGTACAGAATTTGCAGATATGGAAAAAGCTCAATCAAAAGGAATACAAAGGCAAGTACAAGATAAGCGACGTGAAAGACATTGCAGATTTTTGCAGTGATTACCGGAAGATTTTTAAATATTCAAAAATGATTGGAACGACGCCAAGGAAGTTTATGAATTATATCAAAAAGCAGTGTGATACCCATACAACATGGCGCAGAAGCCATAGCAATGTTCTGATGTTGTACGACGATTACATCGACGAATGCACACAGCTCGAATATGACGTTAAAGACAGGCAGATAAATATGCCGTCGGATCTGTTTGCAGCGCATGAGCGCACATCATCGGCGGTCCGGGCGATCATTGAAGAGATCCAGCGAAAGAAGGACGAAAAAAAGACAAAGCAATATCAGGAGGGCATATACAAAAAGCTGCTTGATATGTACGCATATTCCGATAATGATTACAGCATAATTGTTCCGGCAAGCGCAGCAGATATAGTCCGTGAAGGAAAAGAACAGCAGCACTGTGTTGCCGGATATGCCGAGAGACATATTCAAGGCAAGCTCGCTATTCTGTTTATGCGCAAGACTTCCGAGCCGGACAAGGCTCTTTATACTATTGAAATGCACGGCAAGGAATTAAAGCAAATACAAGGTTACAGAAATTCCAAAAAACCGGACGAAACGGAAAATGAATGGTTTCACAATTGGCTGAAATGGGTACAGCTGCCGGAATCCAAGAAGCACCCTAAAACGGCATGATCGGAGGAAAATATATGAGTGAAAATAACATTACGATCGTTCAGGAGGAGATCCTTGAACGCCATGAAAAAGACATACAGATCCAGTGCGAGGTTCAGGCAAACTCGTTCATGGAAACAGGCAGGCTGCTGAAAGCCATTAAGGACGGCAAAGAATATGCAGTACGCGGATACAAAACGTTTGTTGAATACATAGAAAGTGCTTGCGGAACGGTGTTTCCTTTCCGTTCCGGACAGGCTTACAAGTATATCCGTGTTTATGAAAGCTACGGCAACCGCTTGAAAACTTACGGCAAATACAGCCTTGACATACTGGATATGTTCAGGGAGGTTTCCGATGAGGAATTTCAGCAGATAGCAGTTGAAAACGACCTTGAAAATATGACGGTCAAAGAAGCTGAACTACTGAAAAAAGAGCTTGACGCTGCCAACGAGCAGATTTCATTTTTGCAGTCAACTGCAAAAGAAAAAGATTCGGAGATCGAGAAATTGAAAAAACGTCCCGTTGACGTCGTTGTTCAGGATCCCGATCCGGAGGAGATAAAAAGGCTTGTTTCGGAGCAGGTCAAAGATTCCGAAAAGAAATTTGCCGTCGAAAAGAAAAAACTGTCTAAAAAATTAGACAAGCTGAAAAAGAAAGCCGATTCTGCTGACGAATTAAAAGCAGATTATGAAAACAGACTTCAGGAGCTCGAAAACAAATTCAACTCCGAAAAGACCTCTGCCGATCAACGCGTCCGCGAACTGGAAGAGCAGGTAAAAAAGGCTTCCGGCAAGGCTGATGAGGCGCTTATTGAATTTAAGTTCTATTTTTCCGAAATTCAGGAAAATGTAAAGAAATTTCTTGCAGTGTGTGAAAAACTTCCCGACGGTGATAAAAAAGAAAAATTCAAAGGCGCAGCGGTCAAGTTCTTTACCGGTATTCTGGAGGAACTGAAATGAAGCGTGAAAAAATATATTCAATTTTAAAAAAGAAAAAAAGGATATGCTTATTTGACCGTACTTACACAGATCAAGAAGGAATAGAAACGATAAGTGAACAGTATCTCGGTGACGGCTGCGCCGCATATTTGCTTGAAAATCTCCCGATATTTAATGAGGAAACGATATGCGGTCTGGTGGGAGCAGACAGAACAGAGGTAAGCTGTGAAGAACTTGACATTCCTGATAAAATAGCGGATATCGTTAATAAAGAGATGTACAATCTTGACGCTGTTCAGATTGAACATACCGGTGATATTTTCGACTTTGCTGTTTTCACAAATTCACAGTGCGGTATATGCGTGTTGGCAGATACTAAATATATCGCTCCGCTTCTGAATGAAGAGAATGACGGGAATTACTATTTGTACAAAGACGTCATTGCTTTTTGCGACGGCTTCAAAAAGAAAGCATTTATTTCAATATTGGCTCCGTCTTATGCAGCTCTGCACAAGGAGGCGGAGTTGGTGGAAATGGTGCACAATCTTTTCAATAAGCTAAGAGAAAGCAATGATATGCCATGACCGCATATGAACGTGAACAGAGCCTGCGTGAGCTGTTCGCAAATCCGTTTTGTAAGTACAATTATTATCAGCTGAACGCAAGCAATCCTATGTTCAAAGCGCTTATTTCGGCGTATGCGGATCATATCGGAATGAGAGAGCCGCTTGACGACGCCAGACGTGTTGAAGCTGAACAGCTGATATGGAATTTTGTTGCAAGATATTTCAGGAAATATGACCGCAAGGTCACTGTTCCCAAACTGCCAATGCCGGATTATACGCTTGAAAGCGGCGTGAAAATATTTCTGCCTATGCCGGCTGAAAAGCATATAGCAAGATGTTTCTTCGGGTGGCAGCGAGAACACTTGCAGATATTTGTCAACGACATTTTGAAAAAAGAAAAATCAGTAGAATTATTCCGAAAAGAAATGGAAGTGAAAAAGCCATGAGTACGCTTGACGATTATCAGAAAATAGCCTACAGCATACACGCTTGTGATCCCGGCAGGGATCCTATCAACGCAAAAAAGTATCTGGAATTTTCCGCAAAACTTATTGAACGCCTTATAGCCGAGGGCAGGGATAAGACGTTTGATAAGTGCCTTGAAAAAATAGAACTGCTTGGAAAGCAGGTCAATGTTCTTTCGGAAAAGCTGACCGATTTCGGCGAGACGATCAGCCGCCTTGCCGAGCTGCTTGACGAGACTGAAAAGGTTTCGGCAAAAAAAGAAAAAATAAAAATGACGTGTTACGGCGCGCACAAGCACGTCAGGCTTTCAGACGATCAGTATAAAAAGCTCATTGCCGATTTTGGTGAAAAGAAAACAGCCGAATATATCCGCAAAGTGGACGAGTATGTTCAGCTCAAGGGCAAGCCGTACAAGGACTATAACCTTGCGATCCGGAAGTTCCTGCGAGAGGACGGCGCAAGGTCTGACGACATGGGAAGTTTTGTTGACAAAATAATGGAAAACGCTATGAACTGTACACCTAAGCAAGAGCCGGAAAGGAGGTAATAATATGGCTTGTGCAAGGCAATGTGACATTTGCGGAAGTTTTTACAGATCAAACGTCAAGCAAGTAATCAAAGGGAACCCTCCTGTTGCACATGTGGAATTTCACTGCGAGTACAATTCTAATCGCCTAAAAAATATGACGTTTGCGATAATTGCGCGGAAAAAATTTATAACTTTATAAATGAACTCAAACTCAACGGGAAAGCGTAAACTTTCCCGTTTGGTGTCGGTAGATAAATATACTATTATAATGTAAAAAATCAAGGACGTATGAGCCTTTTCAATTACCTTGTTATAATATTAACTTTTTGCAGGAATGTGAAAAAAATATGAGAATACGAAAAATAGTAGATTATGGTAACGAGCGACATATCACAAACACAAACGCTCCAATGTTCCGGAATCATAAAAAACGCTCGAAGAAATTGCGCGGCACTTCTGCCGCAGTGAAAAAAATCAATGAAGAACATTCCGTCGATATTGCTTTCGGAAAATTGAAAATGAATTTCAAACCTCACGACTGGCATACCGCACTTACATATTCCGATGAAAATTACACTGATGATGAGGACAAGGTCAAGCGTGACAAGAGAAATTTTATTTCCAAGTTGAAAAATCGCTGCAAAAAGGCAGGTATCGAGTTGAAATATCTTACCATGACAGAGCAGGGTGTGCGGTCGAAAAAATGGCATCATCATTTCATACTGCCGCAGGAGATCCCGATATCAATGCTTTATGAATGTTGGAAATTCGGTCAGATACGGAT
Source organism: uncultured Clostridia bacterium (assembly GCA_947628405.1). Taxonomy (GTDB): domain Bacteria; phylum Bacillota; class Clostridia; order Oscillospirales; family Ruminococcaceae; genus RGIG8773. The sequence continues at coordinate 6,782 of CANQZR010000007.1, read as the reverse complement.
ACTGAATACACTATACCCCGACGGCGATTTTCGGGGGCTTGCAAAATATTTTGTTGATAAAACAAAAGGCGGTCAGAAAGATGATGACCGCGAACGCGGAAAGAGGCGTTACAGTTTTTCAAAGAATTGCATTGCTCCGGAAATAACATACGAAACCGGACTGCCTGATACTTGGCTATCGACGCCAAGACCGCCAAGAGGGTGGAAGCTGAAGCCGGACAGCCTTTACAGCGACATAGACGGCTGGGGAGGATATCCCTTTCAGAAATATATCATTGTGAAAATCGAGTAGGAGGGATCTGCCGTGAAATCATACCTGAACGACGACGAAATCAAGGCAGCTTATGTTCGCTGGTGCAAGGGTGAAAGACCGGCGCAGATAGCTGAAAGTATGTTCGTAAGTGAAAGCACGATATGGAGAGGTCTCCGGAAACTTGGGCTGAAAAAGCAGCAAAAAAGTTCAAAAAAATGTGACAGTGACAAACCCAAAGATATGGATTTATAATTAAATCAAGATGAAAAAACGATTTACACCGGAAGAGATACGGAAACTTGTTTCCGAAAATCGACTTGACCTGTTCTATAACTCCAAGGCATGGAGAGAGATATCACATGAAGTGATCCGCGAGCAGAACAACGAGTGCCAGCTTTGCAAGCGGCGTGGGAAATATTCGCCTGCCGTTATCGCGCACCACGTCAAGCCATTGAAAGAACGTCCTGACCTTGCATACAGCAGGACATATACCGACGAACACGGAACAGAGCAGCGTCAGATACTTGCGGTATGTTTCCGATGTCACGAAGCGGAACACGGGCGGAGCTTCTTCGGTACTGTTCGCCCGTCGAAAAAATTCCGGAACGATGAAAAATTTTAAAACGGCATACCCCCCTCTGAAAAAAACGACTTTCAAGGGGAACCGGTACACCGCAAAAGAAATGTAAGGCATTTTCGTGCAGCTCGTGCACGTGCGTGGGCGTATGTGTGCGTGGGCGCGCGCGTATATGTTATTTTTTCAGGGAGGAGATGAACGGAAATGGCAAAACCTGCAATCAGTAAGATCAAGGCAAGTATGCTTGAACAGCTTGAAAAGAAAGGTGGAACCTCTCCGTTTTTCACTTCGCTTGTTGAAGATTATTGTAATTGGGAAAAACTTGAACGGAAACTATGGACTATGCTGAATAATTATCCGGAAGGTTCAGACGAATGGAACAAGGCACAGAAGAACTTGCAGATCGTCAGCAATCGTAAGCTGTGTATTCTAAGCAAGCTGGACTTCAAAACTACCAACGTTATTGCAGATGATGACGAGGAACTGTGACCATGTGGAACAAGCGCGGAACGGCGCTCCTCGCCTTTAGAAAAGAGGGCAAAAAATGATAGAAAGTAAATGGGAAATAAGCAGCGACGGCTATTACCCGTACTGCGTAAACTGTCATACCGAACCGCCGGGCAGGGTATTGTCACCATACTGCCCGAACTGTGGGGCGAAGATGAAAAATGAAAGATATGCGATCAAAGAAACGATATACACAAATTGCAAAGATTCCCACAAGGAAATGATCGACTATATTGAACCGGAACATTGTGGAAGTTATGAACATAGACATACCCGAAATAGCAGAATATATTGACATTGTGCGGAACGGTGAATACCCCGTATGCAAAGAGCAGGTCCAGCTTGTGGAGTTTATAGAGCAGGTATTTTCTGCGAGCGACATTTATGTCGACCGCAAACAGCTTGAAAAATATCTGAGTTATCAGAGATTTTTCCCGTATGAGCTGTTTCCGTGGGAAAAATTCCTTTTCACGCTCCACAACTGCACATACACGGCGGACGGCTTTCCCCGATTCGGTCACCTGTTCATATATGGTGGGCGTGGTCTCGGAAAGAACGGTTACCTTTCTTTTGAAAATTTCTGCTTGCTTACTCCTGCAAACCCGGTGAAAAAATATCACATATACGATTATGCCAACTCGGAAGATCAGGCAAGGCGCTCTTGGAATGACGTTTGTGAAGTTCTTGACGACGATAAAAATAAACAGCGGCTTTCCCGATTTTTTTACAAAAATTCGGAAATGATACGCTGCCTGAAAACAGGTTCGGAATATCACTACATGGCGAACAATGCCAAGACCGGAGACAGCTACCGTCCCGGCAAAGTCGATCACGACGAGATACACGCCTTTGAAAATACCGACGTGGTAACAGCAAGCGTCACCGGTCTGGGCAAGGTGGATCACCCACGGCGTACCACCTGCACCACTGACGGCAACGTCCGGGGCGGATATCTGGACGAAATGCTTGACCGGAGCCATAAGATCCTTGACGGTGAAATTCCCGACAACGGTTTACTTCCGTTTTTGTGCCATATTGAAAGCAACAACGAAATTACCGATCCCGATATGTGGTATAAAGCAAATCCGTCCTTGCAGTATCGTCCGGTGCTTATGCGGCAGATGAAACAGGAACTTGCCGAATATCTTGAAAATCCTATAATCAGTTCCGATTTTGCGACCAAGCGCCTTAATCGTCCGGTCACCGAAAAAGAGGGCGCCATTGCCACATGGGAGCAGATACTTGCAACAAATCAGCCGATAGATGAAAGCAAACTTATAAACCGTCCCTGCATTGCGGCGGCTGACTATGCAAAGACGAACGACCTCGTTTCAGCCGGCTTGCTTTATCTCGTGGAGGGTAAATGGGTATGGATCACTCATACTTGGGTGTGCAGCAGGTCAGCAGACCTGCCGAGGATAAAAGCTCCGCTGCGGGCTTGGGAGAAAAAGGGCGATCTTACCTTTGTTGACGCTCCCGAAATATCTCCCGAACTGCCGGCGATATGGATCGCAAACGAAGCGGCAAAGCGTAATTCGTACATTGTGCTGTTCTCAATAGACAGTTACCGCTTCCTATGGCTGAAAAGCGCACTGGAAGCTATCAACATAAGCAGCGACAAAAAGAATGGGCGTGTAAAACTTGTTCGCCCGTCAAATGAAATGGTGATATCGCCGCTTATTACCTCCGGTTTCGTTGGCAGTAAATTCGTCTGGGGAGACGTTCCGCTGATGAGGTGGGCTGCGAACAACACCAAGCTCGAACAGTCCAAAACCGGAAATATAACATACGGGAAGATAGAGCCGAAGTCACGGAAAACTGATCCGTTCAAGGCGTTCATTGCGGCTATGTGCTTTTCTTCCGAGCTTGAAAAATACGAAAAAATTCAGAGCGGATTCGATATGACCGCGCTGAAAGTGAATATATACTGAACGGAGGTGAACAGATGAGCAGTTTTAAAGATTTTCTCGGAAATCTTTTCAAAGCAAAAACGAAAAATGTTTCAGGGGAAGTCATATCCTCCGACATTGAAAGCGACGAGATATATACGAACGTTATCAACGCGTTCGCATTATATTCAGTTACTGATATGGTAGCTTCAATGTGTGCACTTGCGGAGCTGAAAACATATTCCAATGGTAAGCCGTTCAAAGGCTATGAGTGGTACAGCCTGAACGTGCGCCCGAACGTCAATCAGTCCGGTACGGAGTTCTGGAAAGAGGCATATTACAAGCTGCTTACCACCGGAGAGCTGCTTATTATTCCCGTCGGCGATCAGAAAATAATTGCGGACAGTTTCAACAAAGAAGATTATGCGATCAGGGACAGCATTTTCAGAAGCGTTTCAAGAGGTTCATTTACGTTCAGCCGCTCGTTCACTATTTCGGAAGTCTTTTATATCAAATATTCAAATGCGCAGGTCAAGGCAATGTTCGGGGATATATCCTCGGTATATTCCAAGCTGTTCAATGAAGCCGCAAACAATTACGTCAAAAACGGCGGTCAGAAAGCAACGATTGAAGTAGCTGCACTTCCGACAGGAAACACCAAGCTGGAAGATGAATACAACAATGCAATGAATGACCGCCTGAAAAGATTTGTCAAGGCAAAAGACGCCACGCTGACGCTTTTTGAAGGCATGAAATTCAATCCGGTATCATTGTCGGGCGGCAGTGGGAACATTGTTTCTGACATCAAGAATATTTTCGACGAGGCACTTACAAGAGCGGCGCAGGCATACAAGATGCCGCCGCAGCTTGTTCGGGGAGAAGTCTCCGGGATAGACGACGCGGTGAACTATATGCTTACGGTGTGTGTGGATCCGCTGCTTAATGCGGTATCCGAGGAGCTCTCCGGCAAGGAGTTCTCAAAAGAGGAATACATTTCAGGCAGCTACATTGCCGCTGATACGACCAACATCAAGCACATTGACATATTCAGCCTTGCGCCGAATATTGAGAAACTTATTTCATCAGCGTTCATGAACGTTGACGAGGTAAGAGAGCAGGCAGGCATATTCCCGACCGGTGAAAAATGGGCACAGATACATTACATAACAAAGAATTTCGAGCGTGTACAAGACTTGTACAACGGCGAACAGTGAAAGCGAGGTGAAAAAGATTGAGCAGGTTTTTTGAAATAAAAATGAAAGCCGATATGCCGCAGGCGTTGGATCTGTATATCTACAGCGACATTGAAGGCGATTCAGAGGACTGGTGGACCGGTGAAAAGATCGAAAGTGAAACCAGTGCGGCGCATTTTCATGACGTTCTTGCGCAAGCCGGAGATGTTTCACAGATAAACGTCTACATCAACAGCGCCGGCGGTTCGGTAATGGAGGGACTTGCTATATACAATCAGCTGAAACGGCACAAGGCACACAAGACCGTTTATATAGACGGCTTTGCGTGTTCCATTGCTTCAGTAATCGCTATGGCAGGCGACGAAATTATAATGCCGCTTAGCTCCATGATGTATATTCATGAACCTATGGGATATGTATTCGGATATGCTGCTGACCTCCGGAAAGAAGCTGACAATCTCGACAAGGTGAAGCTGTCAGTAATGCAGGCGTATCTTATCAAGTCAGGCGGCAAGCTGACCGCAGATAAGCTCGTTGAGATCATGGCGCAGGCGGATTACTGGAGTGCTGAAGATTGTCTTGCTTTCGGGCTTGCGGACAAGATATCTGATACGGATATCGACATCAACAAGGCTATGCAAGACATAGGCAAGACTATCGGAAACGTCAAAAACCGTAATTCCGTCGCTTTTGTGGAATTTGAAAATTTCCTTGAAAAATTAGCCGCAAAAAATTCCGATGTTCAGTTGACTGCAAAAATTGAAGTGTCGGACGGCGGTAACTCTCACGGAAACGGTGCAGATGCTTCCGAAAGCGGCGGAGACGTTATCGAAAACCGTACAATGAGTAGCGAAAAAGACCCTGAAAACTGTACAAAAAGCAGCGTGGACTTTTTGGAAAAGGCAATAATCAAGTTCAAACAAATTTTAAATCTTAAAGAGGAGATGTGAAAACTATGGCAATCAGAAATGCAGACAAAATCAAAGCAAGAAGAACGGAATGTTCCGCAGCTCTTGCGGCGGCAATGAGAGCGCAGGACGAGCAGGCTCTTGACGCGGCTCTTACCGATTACTCGGACTTCCTTAGTGAAACACTGAGAGAAGAGGCGGAGGCGGCAGGCGGTCAGGCTATGGATACCGTCGTACTGGCTTCGAGAGGCGTCCGTCAGCTCACACAGCAGGAAACGGCGTTCTATACCAAGTTCATCGAGGCGGCTAAGTCTCCGGACTACAAGAACAGCATACAGAATCTTGATGTTGCCATCCCTGCGACTATTATTGATTCAGTGCTTGAGGACGTTCGAAAGGCGCACCCGCTGCTTGAAAAGATCAATTTCATTAACGCAGGACTTTTCACAAAGTATACATACAACAAGTCCGGCAAGCCCACTATCGTGTGGGGCGCTATCAATTCGGCTATAACGAACGAGCTCAGCGCAGATATAGGCGTGATCGACATGACGCTCTGCAAGCTGTCCGCATTCATTTATGTTCCAATGGATATGCTTGATTACGGTCCTCAGTGGGTAGACAGGTTCGTTCGTGAACTGCTTGCTGAATATATCGCTATCGGCAGTGAATCAGCTATAGTAAGCGGCGACGGCAAAGAAACTTTTATCGGAATGACAAAGGATATAAGCTCCAGCGCATCAGTGCAGGGCGGCAAGTATCCTGACAAAACGCCTGTTGCAATCACCGAGATCACTCCGGCTTCGATAGGCGGCGTTCTTGCGACAATTGCAAAGAATATCGACGGTACTGCCCGTCCTCTCAGCGATCTTATATTCGTAGTCAATCCCTTCGATTACTTCAACAAGGTAATGCCGGCTACTACGGTAAGGGCGGCGGACGGCACTTACAGAAACGACGTTCTTCCCTATCCTATGACGATAATCCAGTCGGAAGCCATTGAAGCGGGCAAGGCTGTTATCGGTCTGCCGAAACGCTATGTTGCAGGCGTGGGCATAAACAAGGACGGCAAGATAGAATACTCCGACGAATACAAGTTCCTTGAAGATCAGCGCACCTATAAGGTGAAAATGCACGGCAACGGACGCGCTCTTGATGAAAACGCATTCGTTCTGCTTGATATTTCCGGACTTGTTCCTTCTGCACTTGAAGTAAAGGTAGTTAATGCCGAGGAGTTCAAGGCGGGGGAATAACAGCCGATACCGTTCACGCAGTACCGGAGCTTGAAGCAATGACAAAGGCGGAGCTGATAGAACTATCACAGCTCCGCGGCGTGGAGGGTATCGGTAATTCAATGAAAAAAGCGGATATAATACGCACGCTGAAAGATACCGAAAAGGCGGGTGCTGCCGATGCTGACGCTTAATGAGATAAAGAACTATCTCGACATGACAT
>CANQZR010000006.1 GCA_947628405.1 uncultured Clostridia bacterium | reverse complement strand
TTTTCTTCATAATGGGCGGAGATATGCTTCTTTCTTTTGAAAAATGGCGGAATTATGAAGAAATTCTGTCTATTTGTGCTTTGCTTGCAGTTTCACGGGAAAACGATCCGAACGATTTGAAAATTCTGGATAAAAAGGCTTCGGAGCTTGGAAAATACGGCATTGTACAGGTCGTTCCGATAGAAACATTTCCTGTTTCTTCTACGGAAATTCGTGAAAAAATTAAAAATAATTCGGATATATCTTGCTATGTCCCCAAAAATGTAGTAAAATATATATCGGAGCATGGTCTCTATACTGCATGATCGGGGGAATTTTATGTATTCCGCAGAGGAAATTATTGATATTCTTGATATAAGACTGTCCAAAAAACGCTATCAGCACAGCCTGAACGTTGCGGAGGAAGCCCGTAAACTTGCTGTGCATTACGAATATCCCGACCCCGAAAAAGCCTATTTGACCGGGCTGCTCCACGATATCTGCAAGGAAATACCCAAGGAAGAACAGCTTGCCATGGTAAAAGCGTCCGTACTTGACGTTACAGATGTTGAACTTGTTACGCCGCCGCTTTATCATGCTATCGCAGGAGCGTGGTATTCCGAGCAGGCGCTTCATATCCGCGATACAGATATGCTGAACGCCGTCCGTTACCATACTGTTGGACGAGCAGGCATGAGCCGTCTGGAAGAAATTATCTATCTTGCCGACCTTGTTTCAGCCGATAGGGACTACAAGGACGTAAATAAAATGCGTAAGATCGCTTATCAAAGCATTGACAAGGCAATGCTTGAAGCATTGAGATTTTCAATAACAGATGTCGTCGGCAAAGGCTCAATGCTGCCAAAGCATACCATTGAAGCATATAATCAATACATTTCCATAAAAAAGAAAGACAAAGAAAGGACGGAGGCAAAATGACACGAGATGAGATCCTTGCGGAAGCCGTAAAGATCCTCGATAACAAAAAAGCAGAGGATATACGGGTAATTGAAATAGGCGATCTTACTATAATCGCAGACTATTTTATAATCGCAAACGGTATTTCCACCACCCATACCAAGGCTCTTGCAGATGAAGTGGAATTTCAACTCAAGGAAAAAGGCGTTGAACCGCGTCAGATACAGGGCAACAACGGGGGCGGCTGGATAGTTATGGATTATTCGGACATAGTTATACACATTTTTAATAAGGAAATGCGTGATTTCTATAACCTTGAAAGGCTGTGGAGCGACGGAAAGGATATCGACCCGTCACAATTCTTAAAATAATAAAATATTACAATATTACAATAGATACAAAGGAATGATAGCAATGGAAAGATACGATTTTGCCGCAGTTGAAAAGAAGTGGCAGGATTACTGGGAAAAACATGAGAGCTTCAAAGCGGTCACCGGAAGCCCGAAAAAGAAATTTTATGCGCTTGTTGAATTTCCATATCCGTCAGGACACGGTATGCACGTGGGACATATCAAGGCATATTCCGGTCTTGAAGTAGTCAGCAGAAAACGCCGCCTTGAGGGCTATAACGTTCTGTTCCCCATAGGGTTTGACGCATATGGTCTCCCTACCGAGAATACAGCTATAAAAGACGGTATCCATCCGCGCATAGTTACCGACAGAAATATTGAAAAATTTACCAATCAGCTTAAAAAGGTCGGCTTCTCTTTTGACTGGTCAAGAGTTATTGATACTACTCAGGAAAACTATTATAAATGGACTCAGTGGATATTCCTCAAACTGTTTGAAAACGGACTTGTTTTCCGCGATAAAACTCTTGTAAACTATTGCCCCAGCTGTAAAGTCGTTCTTTCAAACGAGGATTCACAGGGCGGAAAGTGTGACGTTTGCCACAGCGAAATTATCCAGAAGTCCAAGGAAGTATGGTATCTGCGCATTACCGAGTATGCAGACAAGCTGCTTGAGGGGCTTGATACGGTCAATTATCTGCCGAATATCCGTCTCCAGCAGGAAAACTGGATAGGAAAGTCCACCGGTGCGTTTGTGGAGTTCTCCATTAAGGAAAACGGTGAAAAACTCCGCATCTATACTACTCGTCCCGATACGCTTTACGGTGTAACGTTCATGGTTATTGCTCCTGAACACCCTATTATCGAGAAATATCGTGATTCTATCGCTAATATAGACGCTCTGGACGCTTACAAAGCTGAATGTGCAAAGAAGAGTGAATTTGAAAGAACTCAGCTTGTAAAGGATAAAACCGGTGTAAAGATAGACGGCTTGACAGCTATCAATCCCATTAACGGAAAAGAGATCCCTGTGTATATTTCCGACTACGTTATGATGGGCTACGGAACGGGCGCAATTATGGCAGTTCCTGCGCATGATACCCGTGACTATGAATTTGCTAAAAAGTTCGGTATAGACATCATTGAAGTCATCAAGGGCGGAGACATTTCCAAGGAGGCATACACCGGCGACGGCGAAATGGTAAATTCCGGCGTTCTTAACGGTATCGACAACAAGAAAGACGCTATAGAAAAAATGCTTGAGATCCTTGCTGAAAAAGGCTGCGGCGAAAAAGGCGTTCAGTATAAGATGAAAGACTGGGCGTTCAACCGCCAGAGATACTGGGGAGAGCCTATTCCTATCGTTCATTGCCCGGAATGCGGAATGGTTCCCGTTCCATATGATGAACTTCCGCTTAAACTTCCTCCGGTGGATAATTTTGAACCCGGTCAGGACGGCGAAAGCCCTCTTGCGAAAATAGATTCCTTTGTAAACTGCAAATGTCCCAAGTGCGGCGGAGACGCCAAGCGTGAAACAGACACAATGCCGCAGTGGGCGGGTTCTTCATGGTATTTCCTGCGTTACTGCGACCCGAATAATGATGAAGCTCTTGCTTCAAAGGAAGCTCTTGAATACTGGATGCCGGTAGATTGGTACAACGGCGGAATGGAACATGTTACAAGACATATGATATATTCCAGGTTCTGGCATCATTTCCTGTATGATATAGGTGCGGTAAATACTCCCGAACCTTATGCAAAGAGAACGGCACAGGGACTTATCCTCGGACCGGACGGCGAAAAAATGAGCAAATCCAAGGGCAACGTGGTTGATCCGAATGATGTTGTTGAAACATACGGCGCGGACGTTCTTAGAGTCTATGTTCTGTTTATGGGCGATTATGAGCAGGCTGCGCCTTGGAGCGAAAGCAGTGTTAAGGGCTGTAAACGTTTCCTTGACAGGATCTGGGCGCTTCAGGACAAACTTATCGACGGTGATGAATACCGTCCGGAAATGACGGCGGCTATGCACAAGACAATAAAGAAAGTTTCCGAGGATATCGAAGCAATGAAGTTCAATACCGCTATTGCCGCTATGATGACGCTCCTCAATACCATTGACGGAATAGGAAGCATAAACAAGGCGGAATACAAGTCATTGCTTATGTTGCTCAATCCGTTTGCTCCGCATATTACGGAAGAAATTTACAGCAATAATTTCGGCGCGATACTCAGTGAACAGCCGTGGGTAACTTATGATGAGGCTCTGTGCGTTGAAAGCTCCGTTGAGGTCGCAGTTCAGGTAAACGGCAAGATCAAGGCAAAGATAATGATACCTTCTGACGCAGAACAGCCGGAAGTTCTTGAAATTGCAAAGAATGATCCGAATATTGCCGGACTGGTGAACGGCAAGACCATTGTAAAGGAAATTTATGTAAAAGGCAGATTGGTAAATATTGTTGTTAAATAATGTTTTCTGATACCTTGCATAAAATTGTATGAAATATTTTGTACAGTTTTTTTCGGATTGTACTTGACAAAAACATTATGTATGAGGTATAATAAAATAGTTATATCATGTATATAAACCTCTGCCGTATGGCAAAGGGAGGGAATTAAATTGGCAGAAATTCGTGTTGGAAAGAACGAATCTCTTGATACTGCCCTTAAACGTTTTAAAAGAAGTTGTGCAAAGGACGGCGTTATTGCAGAGGTTCGCAAGAGAGAACACTATGAGAAGCCTTCGGTAAAGCGTAAGAAAAAGTCCGAAGCTGCTCGTAAGCGTAAGTATTAATTGTTAATTATCCGTCGGCTGTTTTAAGCCGTGTCCGGAACTGTCTCTGTGTGCCTGTATAAGATCGGCGGCAGGGAAAGTATATTAACGCTTAAATGCAAAAAAGCGGGCAGATCAGCTTCTGTCCGCTTTTTAAATTTGCAATGTGTGAGCATGACGGAAAAAATTATGAAAAACACTTGCAAAATCGGAAAAACTATGGTAAAATGTATGTAGACTGATTTTGCATATGAGATTTAAAGTCAGCATAAGAACCGAGGTTCCCGGGTTTTCGGGTGCTGCTTCGGAAAGGATGGTTTAATTTATGATCACAGCAGGCGATTTCAGAAACGGCGTTACATTTGAGGAAGACGGAAATGTATTGCAGGTAGTTGAATTTCAGCATGTTAAGCCCGGAAAGGGTGCCGCTTTCGTAAGAACTAAGGTAAAAAATGTTATTACCGGCTCGGTAGTTGAAAAGAGCTATAACCCTTCGGCAAAATTCCCTACAGCTTTTGTTGAAAGAAAGGATATGCAGTATTCCTATACCGATGGAGACCTTTACTATTTTATGGATCCTGAAACATATGAGCAGGTGCCTATCAGCTCCGCAGAACTGTCTGATAACTTCAAGTTCGTTAAGGAAGAAATGATATGCAAGGTATGTTCTTACAAGGGAAAGGTATTTGCTGTTGAGCCGCCGAACTTTGTTGAACTGGTCGTTACAAAGACCGATCCTGGCTTCAAGGGCGATACGGCTACAAATGCCACCAAGCCTGCTACGCTTGAAACAGGCGCTGAAATAAAGGTACCTCTCTTTATTGATGAAGGCGAAACTATCAGGATAGATACAAGAACAGGCGAATATATGGAGCGCGCCTGAGCTGCGCTGCTGTTCTTTGCAATATCTATATATGCCGGTGATCCCGGCACAGCTTGAAAAGGAGGATATTTATTATGGACCTTGGCGAAAAAGTATCTTATCTCAAAGGACTTATGGAAGGCCTTGATATCGACAGTTCTACAAAGGAAGGAAAGATCCTTTCAGTCATGGCGGATATCCTTGCGGATATGGCAGTTGCGGCTGAGGATATGCAGGATCAGATAGATGAGATCGTTGACGTTGTCGATATGGTTGATGAGGATCTTGGCGAGCTTGAAAATGATTTTTATGAGTTCGATGATGACGAATGCTGCGAATGTGATGACGACTGCGATTGCTGCGATGATGAAGATGATCTTTATGAAGTTGTCTGCCCGAACTGCGGCGATACTATCTGCCTGAATGAAGGTATGCTTGAGGAAGGTTCTATGACCTGCCCCGGCTGCGGAGAACTTCTGGAATTTGATTTCGATGATGAACCGGAGGACGGCGAATAATTCCTGCCGTACAAATTGAATAATATGTTTCAGGGCGAGGTGCAATTCCTCACCGGCGGTAATGGGACGTAAGTCCTTAGTCCGCGAGCGGATAGTGATATCCGCCGATCTGGTGCGATCCCAGAACCGACGGTACAGTCCGGATGAAAGAAACAACACACATTTCAGTGCATTTACGCCCGTGAAAATATTTTTCACGGGCGTTTTTATTTTCTTAGGAGGTAATTTTTATGCAAAACACAGAAACGATCAACAAGGAAACAACTTCTCACATGGACACTAAAAAACTGACAGTATTGGCGGTAATGACGGCTATGGCGTATATAGCAATGATGCTGTTTAAATTCCCGGTGGTTTTGTTCCTGAAATATGAGCCAAAAGACGTTATAATTACTATCGGAGGATTTATGTTCGGACCTTTTGCGTCAGTGATAATGTCAGCGGTGGTATCATTGGTGGAAATGGTGACGGTAAGCGATACAGGTCCTATAGGTGCGCTGATGAATTTCATTTCTACCTGTGCGTTTGCCTGTACAGCGGCAGTCATTTACAAGAAGATACATTCCTTAAAAGGCGCTGTTATAGGTCTTGCTTCGGGAACGGCGGTCATGGCTGCGCTGATGATGGCTTGGAATTATCTTATAACACCTATCTACATGGGAATAGACAGAGAAACAGTTGCAGGTATGCTTATCCCTGCATTTCTGCCGTTCAATCTGCTTAAAGCAATACTTAACAGCGGAATTACCATGCTTATTTATAAGCCGCTTTCAAATATAATGAGAAAAGCCCATGTTCTTCCTGAAAGTACGCCGTCAAACGGTTCAGAAAGCAGTGTAAAGCGATATGCATTTATATATGTTATTGCTGCATTTATAATTGTGACCTGTATTGCGGGCATAATAATTTGGAATAATTAATATTGATATTTTGTAAAGCAAAATTGCTTTACAAGTTTCCGGGCGGTATCCTTTTTGCTGAAAAGCGATCGGATACCGCCGTTTTTTATTTGAAATTATTACAATATGGTTACAAAATCTCCGATTTGGGCGAAAAGTTTAAAATTTGATTACAGATTGCGTATAAGTATAGAAAAATTTTTTTTTTATGTTATAATATATATAGGACATCCGACAAATATCTGTGCCGGAAGTACATATGTAAATGAGGTATCGTTATGAAGAACAAGTTAAAACCTCCTAAAACGTCCGGATCTGCGAAAGTAAAGGAGAAAAAGAAAAGGAATTTTAAAAAATTCCTTACAAGCGACGCGGCATTCCCGTACCTTTGTCTGCTGCCGAGCCTTGTGGGAGTTATGATATTCTTTATTGTTCCGTTTTTTGTAATAATTTTCTATTCAATGGTCGACAATCCTATAAATAAGGAATTTGTATTTCTGGATAATTACATAAGTGTAATTAAGAATACGGCGTTTAAAAGAGCGGCTCTGAATACTCTTACATTTTCAATGATATCGGTGCCGCTGGCAGTGGTGCTGTCAATGCTGCTTGCTATGCTTCTTGACAGCAAGATACCTTTTGTAAGTCAGTTCCGGACCAGTTTCCTGTGTCCGATGATGGTGCCGGTGGCATCTATAGTGCTGATATGGCAGGTAATTTTTCATTATAATGGTGCGCTGAACGATTTCCTTTCAAACTTCGGGATAGAAAAAATAGACTGGCTAAAGTCAACAAAAGGGCAGATCGTTATCGTTGTGCTGTTCCTATGGAAAAATCTCGGCTACAATATGATATTGTTCCTTTCGGCGCTGAATAATATCCCGAAAGATATTATTGAGGTCGCAACGCTTGAAGGTGCGGGCGGATTCTATAAATTTTTCCGCATAAAGCTCAGATATCTTTCACCGACGATACTTTTTGTCGGTATACTTTCACTGATAAATTCCTTTAAGGTATTCAGGGAGATATATCTGCTTACAGGGGATTATCCTTTTGACAGCCTTTATATGCTCCAGCATTTCATGAATAACACATTCAGGAATATAGACTATCAGAAACTTTCTTCGGCGGCAATACTTATGGCTATAGTAATGGTCATAATTATAGGAGCATTGTTTATCGCCGAAAATAAATTCGGAGAGGATGTGGAGGATTGAGCGAACTTACTAAAGAGATAGAAGCTGTAGGATCTGAAACAAGAAAAAAAGCTCCGCTCCGCGTAAGACTTTCCAAAAAGAAGCAGAAGATCATAATGTGGATACTTACGATCTTTGCGGCGGCAGCAGCACTGATATTTCTTATGCCGACGTTCCTGACGATAGCAAATTCATTTATGAGCGCGTCGGAGATAAACGCAAACTACGGAGTTATATTTGCCGAAAATGAAGACGGCGGAAAGGAATATATTTCCGAAAAGATCAACCTTAAATTCATTCCGGATATGGTCAGCTTCAGCCAGTATTATACGGTATTGTTCAAAAGTCCGGATTATCTGCTTAAATTCTGGAATTCGGTAATACTTGTAGTGCCGATAGTAATATTCCAGCTCGTTACAGCGTCACTGGCGGCATATTCCTTTGCGAGACTGAAAGGGCGGCTGAAAGAAATAATTTTCTTTGTTTACATAGTAGTTATGCTGATGCCGTATCAGGTAACGCTTGTACCGAATTACCTTATTTCTGATTGGCTGCATATACTGAATACCCGTGCCGCGATAATCCTGCCGGGAATATTTACGCCTTTTGCGGTGTTTATACTGTCAAAGATCATGAGGAGGATACCTGTTTCCCTGATAGAAGCAGCTCAGCTTGACGGCGCAGGCGAATTGCAGATATTCATGCATATATGTATGCCTCTCTGCAAAAGCGCACTGTTTTCGGTGGCAATACTTGTTTTCATAGATTACTGGAATATGGTTGAACAGCCTCTGATACTGCTTTCGGATACTGAGCTTTATCCGCTGTCAGTGTTCCTTTCACAGATAAACAGCGGCGAGATAGGGCTTGCTTTTGCAGTTGCAACGATATATATGATACCTACGCTGCTGATGTTCCTTTACGGCGAGGATTACCTTGTTGAAGGAATAGCCTATTCAGGCGGTATAAAAGGATAAATTATTAAGGAGAGAAAAGATATGAACAAAAAAAGAGAATGGGTCAAGAACGCCGCGATAATTTTTCTGGCAGTAATGCTTATACTTACGTTTTTCTCAAATACAATAATGAATTATTCGCTGCCTGAGGTGTCGGCACAGTATGTTAACGGCGGAACTTTGTCCGAACAGATACGGGGAAGCGGTACAGTAGAAGCAAATCAGACATATGACATCAAGATAGACGAAACCAGAACTATCGCTTCGGTAGAAGTAAAAGTCGGTCAGGAAGTGAAAAAAGGGCAGACTCTTTACAAGTTAGAGGACAGTGAAAGCACCGAGCTTGAAGCTGCCGAGAAAGAACTCAGGGCTGCTAAAAAAGCATATGACGAGGCACTTTTGTCCGCAGGCTTTGATTACAGCACCTACGAACTGGATATTGCCAATAAAGAGAAAAATCTGGCGTCTATGAAAGAAGAGCTTTCAAATATTTCGGCATATCAGGACGATTACGAAAAAGCAAAGGAAAAAACCGATAAGATAGAAAAAGAAATAAAGGACTACGAAAAACAAACCAAAGACCTTGAAAATGAAACAAAACAGTATGATGATATTATTGCTGCAATAGCTGCAGAGGATTATTCTTCGCTTGATTCCGAAAATTACAATAAAATAAAAAATGCGCAGACAAAACTTGATGATGCTGAAAAAGAAAAAAACAATAATGAAGAAAAGATAAAGGACTACGAAAATGAAATAGCTTCCGGAGGAAATGCAGATTCTATACTTGCAGCAAAACAGGAAGTTGAAAACAAACAGCTTGAAATGAACAAAACAATGCTCGCTATAGCCGAATATAATAACGGAGAAGATACCGAAACAAATATTAGCGACCTTCAGAGCACACTTGCTCAGCAGGAATTGGATCTTAAATATCTTCAGGAGAGATACAATAACGAACTTGAAAAATCAAGCAATTATGAAGTGAACAAACGAAGGCTCGATACGGAAAAATCAAATCTCAAACTTAATCAGGACAAATATGACAGAGTAAAGAAAAGTTTTGATGATCTGATCGCTTCTATAAATCGGGACGCAAAAAACAAAAAGTCTGAAATAAGTGACAAAATAGACGATATAAATAATAAGATAGATGATGCTAAATCACGCCTTGAAGACGCTCAGGCTGAGGAAGAAGAAGCAAAATCAAAGGCTTCCGTATCTGTGGAGGAACAGGAAAAGAATATAAGCGATGCCGAATTTGAACTTGAAAAAGCAAGGATAGATCTTTCACAGAAAAAAGAAGAAGATGCAATAACCGCAAGCAAGAACGAAATTGCCATTACTGATCTTCAGGCTTCGGTCACCGATGCTGAAGAAAAGGTTGAAAAGTATAAGTCCAAATCGACCGGTGCCGATATCAAGGCAAATGTCGGAGGCAAGGTGACCGCACTGGCATTTTCGGCAGGTGAGGAAGCAGCAATGGATTCTGTCGTCGCTTCTATAGAAATGACCGAAAAGGGTTATACGCTTGAAATGACTGTTACCTCCGAGCAGGCAAGAAAAGTTCAGGTAGGGGATGAAGCCGAAGTACAGTATTTCTGGTACGGAGATGCCAAGGCAGTTCTGGATTCCATAACTCCCGATAAGGCAAATCCCGCTCAGAACAAGATACTTAAATTCTCCATTACAGGAGACGTTACTCCGGGTCAGAATATCCAGCTTGCCATGGGTGCAAAAGGGCAGCGGTATGACTACATAGTTCCTAACAGTTCTATAAGGGAAGATACCAACGGCAAATTTGTCCTTGTTGTCACCGCTAAGAGCAGCCCTCTCGGAAACAGATATATTGCCGAAAGAGTGGACGTAGAGGTACTTGCTTCAGATGATACCCAATCCGCCGTATCCGGAGGATTCCTCGGAGGAGAATTTATAATCTCTACATCTACAAAGCCTATAGAACCCGGTATGCAGGTGCGTCTGGTAGACGAATGATAATAAGGAATGATCTTATGAAGCCTAAACATATAATTTTACTTGCGGCAGATGTGGTATCAATAGTGTTTTTTGTCTGCACGACAATAATTGCGCTGGCTTTGGCAGATTCACTTACGGATCAGCAGACTGCGGAACGCTGGGGAGGAAAAGAGCGTTATTCTCAGGTCAGTATGTTTACCGATTACGATAACGGGCTGACTATAGATTCTATATTCATGGCAAGAACAGATATAGAAAAAAAGTTAGTCGAAAATTCCTTGCCCATTGAAACTTATGGCGCCAGAGTATGGATAGATGCGTTTTCTTCCTATGATCTTGCTATGCCGGTGGCATCTGACAGAGCCTCTGCGGAATCGGTGGCGATAATTACCGGAGGAGATTTCTTCCAGTTCCACCCACAGGATATTATAAGCGGCTATTATTATTCTGAAAGTGATACGATGTATGACAGGATAGTAATAGACGATATCCTTGCATGGCAGCTTTTCGGAGCGTCAGATGTTGTAGGAATGCCGGTTACCATAGGCGGAAAGTATTTTTACGTTGCCGGTGTTTTCAAGCGCAGCGAAAACAGCGACATTGAAAAAGTCTATGGCGAAAAGCCCAGATTGTTCATGCCATATCAGGGATATTCGCTTATATCCCCGGATGACGGGATAAAATTTTCCTGCTATGAAGCCTGCCTGCCGGATCCGGTCACGGGTCTGGGAAAACAGATAGTGTCCGAATCATTCAGCGTAAAAGATGAAAACCGCAGGATAGTTGAAAATTCCGTGAGGTACGGACTTAAAAACCGTTTTTCTCTTATTGCCGACAGCGGTCTGCGTTCGGTGGTCGATGTTCCGTTAGTTTACCCTTATTGGGAAAATGCGGCACGAATGACAGAGGACAGATCCGCCGCGCTTCTTGTAATGCAGATAATAGGACTTGTCGCTCCGGTGTTCACGCTTGTTTATCTTTTCAGACTGCTTGTAAAAAACAGGAAAAAGATATTTGAAAAGGTCCGCGACGGAGCGGTAAGCGCTTGCAGAAAAACAAGCGAAAAGATAAAAGAAAACAAAAAGGAAAATTCAGATAAAAAACAGGATAATACAGTGAAAAATTAAAACGTTGCCATTGCTGAAAAATATTTTGCTCTATTAAAATTTTTGCTGTAAGAATTGGGATGTTTTTTCGTCTTTTATATCAGATAGTATGTTCTGACGAAAACTATCGTTACAGTAAAAATGGAGGTATATTCATGAACAAAATATTAAAGCAGGGCACAGCGGCTTTCCTTGCAGCATTGGCTCTTGCCGGAATGGTCTCCTGCAAAAGAACAGGGGAAAGCGAAGAAAATTTTACCGGAAACGGCAGTCCAGTTACGGAAGAAAAGAGCGGCATATTTTCAGGTAATAAAGACAAAAAGAAGAGCGGACCTCTTGCATCAAAGGAGCATATTTTTTCAGCGGTCAACATAAGTATTTCAGGTGGAACACAGCCTGTAAATGGAGTTTTTTCTGACGGTGAAAAAATATTTGCCGCAGTGGGAAGCAAAATTTTTACATATTCTCTTGACGGAAAACTTGAAAATACAGTTGACATTCTTTCTGATACGGAAGAACAGCGTTTTCCGGCATTTGCGGCAGCCTGCGGAGACGGCTTTATTACGGTGGAAAATTCGGAAGAGTTTCCGCTTATGGCAAAATATGACATGACCGGAAATAAGATCTCCGAAACGAGCCTTGAAAATATCGTGAATGAAACGGGAGAGCGGAGCTTATACATTACTTCCGCAGCAGTTTCCGACGACGGAACGCTTTTTCTGACGCAGCATGGCGTACTGTATTCCGCAAATGAAAATTCAGTGAGAAAGATCGCAGGCGGAGCAGACAGATATTTCGGAAATGTTGTAAAAACCGGGGACGGCAGGATATTTGCGGAATATTCCGATCCAAACGGCAACAAAAATCTTGCGGAAGTCAGCGATGCAGGAATAATGCCGTTAGAAAATTTCCCCGATATTTCGGGAGAGATTATAAGCGGTTCCGGTGAATATGATATGTTCATTCTCGGAAGTACAGAAATTTTTGCCTATGACATTGATACCGGTGAAACTTCAACTCTGGTCGATCTTTCCGCTTCAGGGATAGACGCAGGATCTGTCTCCGCAGAAAACGGCATAACGATACTTCCCGACGGCAGGATCATAATAACTGTGAAAAATATTATCGCCGGAGGTTTCTATTCGGAATTGGATCTGTCAGCGTGCATACTTACCGGGATACCTCCCGAAGAGATACCGGATAAGGAACTTGTCAGAATTTACGCGCTGGCTGTAAATAGTGATGTTAAACGGGCAGTGACCGATTTCAACAAAAACAGCAGCGATTATTACATAGAACTTACCGATTTTTATGACGTGGGCGGCGATTACGCGGACAAGCTCTCGCGAATGAACAGCGAAATGACTTCCGGGAATATTCCCGACATTATAGTGTTAAGCGGAGCAATGCCCGTAGAAAGCTATGCTTCAAAAGGATTGCTCGCTGATCTTTACGATTTTATGGACAACGACCCTGATTTCCGCAGAGAGGACTACTTGCAGAACATCTTCGCGGCTTATGAGACCGACGGAAAACTTTACGAAGCTGTTCCGGGATTCAGTATAAATACGCTTGTGGGAAAGACTTCAAAAGTGGGCGGTTCCCAAGGCTGGACAATGGACGAATTTATAGAATTTGCAGACAATAACGCTTCGGACGGCTCATGGCAGGGACTTTTTGAACCCACGTCATGTTCAAAAATGAATATGCTTTTAACTTTCATGACGTTCAATTTCAGCAGCTATATGGACGCAAGGACGGGGGAATGCTATTTTGACGGCGGCGATTTTATAAATCTGCTGAATTTCTGCAACAGATTTCCCGAAAAGACCGTAAGCAAGGACGAAATCGACTATTCTTCCGAACTGACCGCGTATCTTGATGACAGAACTTTGCTGATGACAACTTCCATATGCAGCTTCCGGGACATAAAAACACTTGAACAGACCGAGTTCGGCGAAAGCATAACGTTCAAAGGTTATCCCTGCGGTGGGAACGGTTCGTTTATTTCGGAGGATCTTTCTCTTGCGATCACTTCAAAAGCGGCAGATCCGGAGGGAGCATGGGAATTTGTAAAATATTTCTGGTCGGAGGAATACCAGTCAGAATATATCGGAGCGCAAAGTTATAATTTCCCGGTGAAAATTTCCGTTCTGGAACGTGCCGCGGAGCGTGCAAAGACCAATGCGGACAGAGATATCTATTCCGGCAGACCTGCTGCCGACCCCAACACCGACGAGGACAACGACAGAATTATGGATCTCATCAATTCTCTGACGGAGACCCGAAGCTATAACAGCTATGTTTACGATATCGTAAGAGAAGAAGCGGGAGCATATTTTTCCGGACAGAAATCCGCAGAGGAAGTTGCGGAGATAATACAGAACCGCGCTTCAAATTATATTGCGGAAAACAGATAAGCTATGATATCCCATACCATGTGTTGAAATTTCACAGGTATTGATATATAATTAAAGAAAAGAAAGGAAGGTTATCAAGATGAATAAAACAGCATCGAGAATAACTGCTGCGGTAATGGCTGCGGCGCTTGCCGTTGGGTTTTCCTCCTGCGGCAAAAAGGGTGATGTGATCGCTTCAAAGGAACACATCTACTCTTCACAGATAATAGAGCTTCCCGAGGGTTTGACCTACAGGCAGAAAGTGCTTTACGGCAATGAAAAGCTCTATATTATCGGCGAAAATCAATGGGAAGAACCGGCAGATAGCACTGCAGGTACTTCTTCGGACGGAACATCTGCCGAAACCACTGCTGCGGCTGAAGAAATTGCAGCAGATGAGGAAGCTCCGGTCGAAACGGTATGGCACAGCGAGACTAAAATGCAGGTCGTTGATATGGAAGGAAATCTTATCAAGGAAACAGTCATTTCCTCCAACGATTCGGATACATATGAAAGCCGCAATATTTCAAACGTTATAATTTTAAACAGCGGCGATCTGCTTTCAATGGAACAAACATACCGTTGGGACGAAACAACAGGTGAAT
The DNA here is from genome assembly GCA_947628405.1 of uncultured Clostridia bacterium. Lineage (GTDB taxonomy): Bacteria > Bacillota > Clostridia > Oscillospirales > Ruminococcaceae > RGIG8773. Next base: position 21,918 of record CANQZR010000006.1, on the reverse strand, counting down.
CCGACGAGCATTACTATCTTGTAAAATACAGCGCCGAGGACGGCAGCAAAATTTCCGAAGCCGATTTGCAGGCTGTTTATGACGCCGCTTCAAAAGACGATAATTATGTATATTTCAGAGATATGCTTGAAACTGCTGACGGAACTATACTGATCCCCGGCAACGGTGACGGAACGATCTACATGACAAACGACAAAGGCGAAATGCTCGGAGAGATCAAAAACGATTCCTTTGATGAAAATTCATGGATGAACGGCGTTTACAAAGCGGGCAACGGCAGGATATTCACAATGGTAACTACAAGCAGAATGGACGGCGACACTTATATCTCCGAGTCAAAACTTGTGGAAATAGATGTTGCCGGACGTAAATTAGGCGCTGAATATCCCTGCCATATAAACGGTTCCGTAATGAACGGCACCGATAAATATGACCTGCTTATTACAAGGGATTCAGGACTTTCAGGATATGATATCGAAACGGATACTTCCGAAACTATGGTAGACTGGCTCAAATCCGGCATTGACACCACGGCTATGGACACTTCAACGGGCATAAGCGTTCTCCCGGACGGAAGAATATTCTGCATTACCTATAACTATGACTATAACGGCGGAGGCGGCTACAGCTGGAGCAGCGACGATCAGGTGGTAAATATCCTTACGGAAGTTGATCCGTCCACGCTGCCTGACAAGAAGCTCATAAAGCTGTATGCTGTATATCTTGACGTTGGTATCAAGCGCCAGATACTGGAATATAACAAGAACAGCACCGAATATGAGATAGAGCTTACTTCCTATCAGGATTTTGCAACAAACAGCTACGACGACGCTATCACAAAGCTGAACAATGATATGATAGCCGGAAATCTTCCCGACATTCTTGTTATCGACAGTCAGCTCCCCGTAGACAGCTACATTGCAAAGGGTCTGCTTGCAAATCTGTATGATTTCATGGACAATGACGATACCTTCAACCGTGACGATTACCTCCAGAATATTTTCAAAGCATATGAGACAAACGGAAAACTTTACGAGATAATCCCGTCGTTCACTATAAATACTCTTGTCGGCAAGACCTCTAAATTAGGCTCTGAACCGGGCTGGACAGTAGATGAATTTATCCAGTTCTGCGACGAGAACACCGAGTCGGCGGATCAGATATTCGGCGACAGGTGGGGAACTAAATCTTCAATGCTCAGCAACTTTATGTATTACAACAGCGCCAGCTTTATAAACAAGGAGACGGGCGAATGTAAATTCAACACCGGAGAGTTTGAGAAGATACTTGAATTCTGCAACAAATTCCCCAAGGAATACGACGAAAGCGCTATGAACATGGACGAAAATTACTGGAACGAGTACGAAAGCCGTTTCAGAGAGGACAGAGCGCTGCTCAGTCAGGCATATGTAAACAACTTCCGCTTCTTTAAGGAAAACGAGTTAGGTACATTCGGCGAACCTATAACCGTAAAGGGCTATCCCACAAGCGAGGGCAACGGTTCTGTAATCAATGCGTATACATCAATGGCAATAACCTCAAAGGCGAAAAATGCCGACGGAGCATGGGATTTTGTAAAATACTTCTATTCTGATGAATATCAGGATCAGTTTGCAACGCCAAATTCTTATGAGTTCCCGGTAAAGCTGTCCTCACTTGAAAAGCAGGCGGCAGCGGCAAAGGAAAAGCCTTATTACACCGACGAGAACGGAGAAAAAGTAGAGTATGAAAACTCTTATTGGATAAACGGACAGTCTATAACCATTCCCGTGAATACAGATGAGGAAAACCAGAGAATGATGGACTTCATCAAGTCGGTAGATACCTCAGGACGTTACGACCAGCAGGCTATGGATATAATCACCGAAGAAGCTGCTGCATTCTTTGAGGGTCAGAAATCGGCAAAAGACGTTGCGGATATAATCCAGAACAGAGTTTCAAACTATATTGCCGAAAACAGATAAAACTATCAGAGCCGCCCTTATATAGGGCGGCTTCCTTTTTATGGGAATGTTCATATACAAAAAACACGTTAAAGCATTTAAAATTTTGTATATATTTAACAAAATCGGAACATACGGTTCGGCAAAAAAATGTATTGAATTTTTGAATAAATTATGTTATCATAAAAGAGTCTTGAAACGTATCTGAAATGAGGATATGTTCGGAAATTTAATTAATGAAAGGGGCTTTTTTATGAAGCTGAAAAAAATATTGGCAGCTGTACTGTCCGCAGCAATGGCTGTTTCAATGACAGCAGTAACAACGTTTGCTATTAAAATAACAAACGCAAATACAGAAAATGACGGCGATGACTATGAATTTAATGTTGGCAGTAGCGGAGTCGACCTGAAAGACGTGTATGGTTTTAAAGCAAAAATAAATGATGACTGGGACGCTGTAGAAAATACAAACGGCGCTATAGCATTTAATTGTAATACAGTTGCATGGGAAGCGCATAATTGGGGAATTTCAGGTGGTGTTGAGCAGGAAATACAAGTTGCTTCTGACGATACTATAACATTGTTAAAAACTGAACCTGTATTTTCATCAGATGACACTTGGGGTAAATTTACTGTTCAGCAATATTGGGGCAATCCGATCACCATTAAACAAATATGGCTTCTTGGTGAGAATGGCACAGAGCTTTACACTGAAGAAATAAAAGCACCTGAAATTTCCGATGGCGAAGTTGTAGAAGTTGAAGTTCCTGTAAAGATTTTTGCTCAGTCAGGCGCTCCCGATTATGCATGGTCTGATGGCGGCGAACATAATGTTACAATTAAGAAAGACGGAGAAACGATCGATATAACATGGGATAATATCGGTAAAGATTCAATAGATAATATCGGTGACGAAGGCGTTCAGATCTATTTTGATGCGGCAGGAAAGCAGTTTATCGGACAGAAGATCCATGTTGAAATAACTAATATTACAGTTGACGGTTCAACACTGCCTGATGTGATCGGCGATTATGCCATAGAATCTAACTATAATGATTCAGCCGCACAAGTAATGATCCCACTTGGATTAACAACAGCAGACCTTGGTAAGTCTCTTTCACTTACCATAACGATATCCGGTGAACTGAAAGCATCTTCCTCCGGTTCAGGTGATACACCTACAGATGAACCTAAAGATGAGCCTACTGAAGAAGTAAAGCCTGCAAAAGTTAAGCCTACTATCAAACCCAGCGCTCTTCCGGCAGATGTTATTTCCTCAAAGGTATTCAAGGTAAAGCTTATAAATGAGGGCAGCAAGGCTAAAAAGGTACGCGTTATAGCTGCTAACGATATTATGACTATCCGCCTTGACAAAGCAAATGACGGCAAATATGCAAATATCTATGTTGGTGAAGACTGCGTTGATTCAGTACTTATCAAGTACGGCAGAGCAAAGACAAAGGCTCTTGACACTGAAAAGTTCACCGTTACTATAACTGATAAGCCTGTAATTGAAGAAGCTGCCGAATAAAAACGGCTGTATAACAGTTAAATAATTTATTGCTTATAGTGAAGCTCCTCCGTATATGTGCGGAGGAGCTTTTTTCGTTAACTTTATATTAATTAAATTCTGTATAAAATTATATTTATAAGTGGTATAATTAACATGATTATATTTTATTCGAGGTGTTTTGCGTGAATAACAGAATCATAAAAAAGGCAGGTGCTGTTTTTATGTCCGCCCTGATCGCTGTTTCAATGACTTGCTGCAATTCCGGCAACAATGACGAAGCTGCTTCGGAAACTGTTTCGGAAACTGCTGCTGAATACACAAAATATGTTTCTGCGGTAACACATGATGAAATGCGCGATATTTCATCTTTTGACCTTATCAAGGAAATGAAAGTCGGCTGGAGCCTCGGCAATACTCTTGACGCATACGATGGACGCATCGAGGGCAATGATACCGAAACCTGCTGGGGAAATCCTGCCGCCACATATGAACTTTTTACAGCTGTTAAAGACGCCGGATTTAACGTTGTCAGGATACCGGTAACGTGGACCGGGCATATGGACGCGGACGGCAATATAGATGAGGCTTGGATGGACAGAGTTCAGGAAGTGGTCGATTATGCTTACGGGCAGGATCTGTTCGTTATACTCAATATCCACCATGAAGACTGGCACGACCCGTATGAGAACAGGTTTGAAAAGGCTTCCGAAAAGCTGAAAAAAGTCTGGACGCAGATAGGCGAACGCTTTAAGGATTACGACGAAAAGCTGATTTTTGAGGGACTTAACGAACCCCGTAAGAGGAACACTCCTCTTGAATGGAACGGCGGAGACGCAGAGGGTCATGATGTGGTAAACAAACTTGACGCCGTGTTCGTTGAAACTATCCGCAGCCTTGGCGGAAATAATTCAAAGCGTCATCTTATGATACCGGATTATGCAGCGTCGGTAACAGAGGGCGCTATGAACGATTTTGTTTTCCCGGAGGGAGACGATAAGCTGATACTTTCGCTCCATGCATATACTCCGTATGATTTTGCCCTTGATCTTGATCTTACGAAGAATGAATTTTCGGAAGATAAGGGCGGCAATGATATAAAGTGGGTAATGGATTCTATAAAAACAAAGTTCATTGACAATAATATTCCCGTTATTCTCGGCGAATTTGGCGCGGTAAGCAAGGGAAATATGGCGGAACGGGCTGAATGGGTCAAATTCTATATCAGCGAAGCTAAAAAGATAGGAGTTCCGTGCCTGTGGTTCGATAACGGTTCATTTACCGGAGATGGGGAAAATCTGGGGCTTATAGACAGAACAACATATATGTGGAGATTCAACGATCTGAAAGACGCTATTATCGAAGCGGCAAACGGTGATGAAACGTCTGAATAAAAATCAAGACGGGGGGAACACTTGACGGTGTTCCCCCTGTTGAACTGGAACAGGAGAGAAATATATGATAAAAAGACTTGCAAAGTGTGTGCGCGAATATAAGAATATCTCCATAGCAACGCCTATACTTGTTTCGCTCGAAGTTGTAATGGAATGTATAATACCGTTCATTATAGCCGATCTGGTAAACAACATAAAAGCAGGGTGCGAAATAACCGTGATCGTCAAATATGGTCTTGTGCTGGTGCTTATGGCGTGCCTGTCGCTGATGTTCGGCGCGCTGGCAGGAATGACCTGCGCTACGGCTTCCTGCGGTCTGGCGAAAAATCTGCGCAAGGATATGTTTGAAAACGTTCAGAAATTTTCTTTTGAGAATATAGACAAGTTTTCAACATCATCATTGGTAACACGTCTGACTACAGATGTTACAAACGTCCAGATGGCATATATGATGATAATAAGAATTGCTATAAGATGTCCGCTTATGCTTATATTTGCATTTATAATGGCATTTGTAATGGGCGGAAGAATGGCTGTTATCTTTCTTTTCGTCGTACCTGTGCTTGGTTTAGGTCTTGCGCTTGTAACATACAAGACAATGCCGCTGTTCAGGGCGGTCTTCCGCAAATACGACAACCTGAACGAATCCATTCAGGAAAATATAAAGGGCGTGAGAGTGGTAAAATCCTATGTCCGTGAGGAATACGAAAAGCAGAAGTTCGGCAGGGCTGCCGAGGACGTCTGCCGGGATTTCACAAAAGCCGAAAGAATACTTGCCCTTAATAACCCGCTTATGCAGTTCTGTTTGTACGTGGTAATGGTTTTCGTTCTTTCATACGGTTCATACACGATAATCACAACAAGGGGTATAGACCTTGACGTGGGACAATTCAGCGCACTGCTTACATACAGCTTTATGATACTAAGCAGCCTTATGATGATATCAATGGTTTTTGTAATGATAACCCTTGCAACGGAATCCGGTCACCGTATCGTTGAGATACTGGACGAGGAAAGCTCTTTGAAAAATCCCGAAAACCCTGTTTTTGAAGTAAAAGACGGCTCTATAGATTTTGACAATGTAAGTTTTAAATATTCAAAAACCGCCGAAAGAAATGCGCTTTCCGATATTGATCTTCACATCAGGTCGGGGCAGACCGTTGGAATTATAGGCGGAACAGGTTCGGCAAAATCCACACTTGTGCAGCTTATTTCCAGACTTTATGACGTTACCGAGGGTTCGTTGAAAGTCGGCGGTGTTGACGTCCGGGAATACGACCTTGACACGCTGAGAAATCAGGTAGCTGTGGTCCTGCAGAAAAATGTACTGTTCTCCGGAACGATAAAGGAAAATCTCCGCTGGGGCAACAAAGACGCTACCGACGAGGAAATGATAGAAGCGTGCAGACTTTCTCAGGCTGATGAATTTATCGAGCGTTTCCCGGATAAATACGATACATATATCGAACAGGGCGGTGCAAATGTTTCCGGAGGTCAGAAACAAAGACTTTGTATTGCAAGAGCACTGCTCAAAAAGCCCAAAATACTGATAATGGACGATTCTACCAGCGCGGTAGATACAAGAACGGACGCTCTTATCAGAAAAGCAATGGCGGAATATATACCGTCCACAACTAAAATTATTATTGCTCAGAGAATATCTTCCGTTCAGGAAGCTGACGTTATAATCGTTATGGCAGGCGGAAAGATCAGCGCCATGGGCACGCATGATGAACTTGTAAAAAACAACGAGATATACAGAGATCTTTATACTTTGCAGAATAAGGCGGGTGATGATGATGAGTAAGAAGCGTCCTGTTAAAAAGGGTATAATAAAACGTATCATAAAAACGCTGTTTGAATTTTACCCGGTGATGATGCCCTTTACAATAGCGTGCATACTCTTTAATGCAATAGTAACTTCGATACCGTCTATATTTATGCAGAAAGTCATCTCAGCCGTTGAGACAAGCTGGCAGGACGGAAACTGGAGCGTTGTGGGAAAAAGCATAATAAGCTATGTTGTTATTCTGGGAATATTTTATGTAGTATCGCTGATATCCGGATTTGTTTTCAACCAGACAATGGCGATAATGACGCAAGGTTCGCTTAAAAAGCTCCGTGAGAAGATGTTCAACAAGATGCAGTATCTTCCTGTAAAATTCTTTGACACAAACAATCACGGCGACATCATGAGCCACTATACCAATGATATAGATACTCTTCGTCAGATGATCTCCCAGAGTATGCCGCAGCTGCTGATATCTTCGGTAACTGTTATAACCGTGTACTTTATAATGCTTTACTTCTGTGTATGGCTGGCGCTTGTGGTACTTCTTGGCGTTGCGGCTATGCTTCTTGTTACAAGGAAAGTCGGCGGCGGATCGGCAAAATATTTTGTAAGGCAGCAGGCGGCTCTCGGTAAAGAGGAAGGATATATAGAGGAGATAATGAACGGTCAGAAAGTCGTAAAAGTTTTCTGCCATGAGGAAGAATGTATTTCGGATTTTGACAAGATAAACGAAAAACTTTATGAGGAGTCAAGAACAGCAAACAAATATGCAAATATTCTCGGTCCTATCCTCAACAATATAGGAAACGTCCTTTATGTTGTTGTAGCTCTTGCCGGAGGAATAATGCTCCTTGCCGGCGTTCCGAATGTAAGCATTTCCGGAATGGCGCTCAGCATAAGCGTTGTAGTTCCTTTTCTGAATATGACAAAGCAGTTTTCCGGAAGCGTAAGTCAGGTTTCCAATCAGGTAAACTCCGTTGTAATGGGTATTGCGGGCGCAGGAAGAATTTTTGACCTGATCGACCGCGAACCCGAAGTCGACAACGGTTATGTGACGCTTGTAAACGCCAAGGAAGTAAACGGCGAGATCACCGAATGTGAGGAAAGGACAGGTATGTGGGCTTGGAAACATCCTCACCAGGCTGACGGAACGGTTACTTATACAAAACTGACCGGTGAAATAGTTATGGATGATGTGGATTTTGCATACGACGAGGGAAAGACGGTCCTTCACAATGTAACGCTTTACGCCGAGCCGGGACAGAAGGTCGCGTTCGTAGGAGCTACAGGCGCCGGAAAAACGACAATTACAAATCTTCTGAACCGCTTTTACGATATTGCCGACGGAAAGATACGCTATGACGGAATAAATATCAACAAGATAAAGAAAGCCGATCTGAGACGTTCGCTTGGTATAGTTCTTCAGGATACGAACCTGTTTACCGGAACAGTAATGGATAATATCCGCTATGGCCGTCTTGAAGCTCCCGATGAAGAATGTATAGCTGCCGCAAAACTTGCAGGCGCTCATGATTTTATAACACGTCTGCCGCAGGGATATAATACAGTCCTTACCGAAAACGGCGCAAGCCTTTCACAGGGTCAGAGGCAGCTTCTTGCCATAAGCAGAGCGGCTGTTGCGGACGCTCCTGTAATGATACTTGACGAAGCTACTTCTTCAATAGATACCCATACCGAAGCGGTAGTTCAGCGCGGAATGGACGCTCTTATGATGGGCAGAACGGTGTTTGTTATAGCTCACAGACTTTCCACCGTAAAAAATTCCGATGTTATAATGGTCCTTGAACAGGGACGTATAATCGAACGCGGAAATCACGAAAAACTGATCGCCGATAAGGGCAAATACTATCAGCTTTATACCGGAGCTTTTGAACTTGAATAATAAGCAGACAGACCGGACGATACTGTCCGGTCTTATGTTTTGGATATGATCGGCATATTTTCGGCATATTTCGTGAAATTGCAAAAAATATTGACAATACCGGAATAGTATAGTATAATGATATTTGTATCGTTATATAGGGGGAAAATTTATGGAACAGGAACTCAATTTATTGAAAAAGCATAAAAAAGGTTTGCTCAGAATAGTATTCAGCAGGACAGGTATGGTAATACTTCTTCTGCTGCTTGGGATCGCCTGTTTTCTGTTAGTACAAACGTTTTTTGCCGGACTTATATATAAGATACTCGGCGGAGTGGGGATCTTCAATTTTATAGTTATACTTGCGCTTATAAACAGCGATATGGATTCTTCCGCAAAGCTGACATGGATACTTGTAGTATCATTGACTTCCGTGTTCGGAACGCTTTTTTATCTTTATACAAAAACGAATATCGGCAGCCGTGCTGTAGGAGCAGGTTATAATTATCTTATAAAGACCCATAAGGACGCTATCGTTCAGGATGAAAATGTTCTGAAAAAATTAAAAAGCGAAAGTCCCGAAACAGCAGAGCTTGTCCATTATCTTGACCACAGCGGAACATTTCCGATAACGGATAAAAACAGGATAACATATTATCCTCTCGGTGAGGAAAAATGGTCTGCTATGCTTGAAGAACTCAATAAAGCCGAAAAATTTATTTTCATGGAATATTTTATAGTAGAAGAAGGCAGAATGTGGGGTACGATACTGAATATCCTTGCCAAAAAGGCTTCCGAGGGAGTAGAGGTCCGTGTGATGTATGACGGCACCTGTGCCATTGCGCTTCTTCCGTACAATTATCCTGAAATGCTTGAAAAATACGGTATAAAATGCAAGATGTTCTCACCGATAAGACCGTTTGTTTCTACACATTATAACTACCGCGACCACAGAAAGATACTTGTTATTGACGGAAAAGTCGGATTTAACGGCGGAGTTAATCTTGCGGACGAGTATATTAACCACAAGCAGGTTTACGGACACTGGAAAGATACCGCTGTTAAAATAGAGGGCGAAGCAGTAAAAAATCTCACTCTTATGTTCCTGAATATGTGGTGCCTTGGCGAAAAAGAGCCTGATTATCAAAGCTATCTGAACATTCAGCCGGAAACATTTCCCGAAGAAAAAGGTTATGCTGTTCCTTACGGGTTTAATCCGTTTGATAAGGATAAAGTAGGCGAAAAGGTCTATATGGATATCCTTAACAGGGCAAATTCTTATGTGCACATTATGACCCCTTATCTTATACTTGATGATGCGCTGCTCAATGCGCTTAAATATTCCGCCGAAAGGGGAATAGAAACAAAGCTGATACTTCCCGGCATACCGGATAAAAAACCGGTCTATGCCCTTGCCAAAACCTATTTCAAAACTTTGCTCGATTCCGGAGTGGAGATATACCTTTACACTCCCGGCTTCGTCCATGCGAAAATGTTTATTTCCGACGATAAAAAAGCCGTTGTCGGAACTATAAATCTTGATTACAGAAGTCTTTATCACCATTTTGAATGCGGAACATACATCTATGGTTCGGACGTTGTATCCGACATTGAAAATGATTTTTCCGAAACACTGAAAAAATGTGAAAAAGTAACTTATGAAAGTATCAAGAACGATAAGGCTTTGACCAAATTAACAGGCGGCGTTATGCGTCTTATAGCTCCGCTTCTTTGATGATAATGAAAAGGTGAGATGTTTTTATAATGACCCTTGATGAACTTAAAACAGGTCAGTCTGCCGTTATATCCGAAGTGGGCGGCGAGGGCGCGCTAAGGTGCAGACTGTTGGATATGGGACTTATCCCTAAAACAAAGGTTATGATACGCAAGGTCGCTCCTATGGGCGACCCTATAGAACTTTTCCTGCGCGGATATGAGCTTACTATCCGTCTTGAAGATGCGGAAAAGATAACGGTAATTCCGGAGAAAGCCGGTGAAGAAAAATGATATTTGCTCTTGCCGGGAATCAGAACTGCGGTAAAACTACACTTTTCAATCAGCTTACCGGTTCAAATCAGCACGTCGGAAATTTCCCCGGCGTTACGGTAGAACGTAAGTCCGGTGAAGTAAGGGGACTTAAAAACTGCGAAGTCGTAGATCTTCCGGGAATCTATTCCATAAGACCTTATACCGGAGAGGAACGTGTTACAAGAGATTTCCTTATCGACGGCAAGCCTGATGCTATCATAAATATTGCCGATGCGACAAATATTGAACGCAATCTTTATCTTACACTGCAGCTTATCGAAATGAATATCCCTATGGTCCTTGCGCTGAATATGATGGACGAGGTGCGCAACAACGGCGGAACGGTAGATGTAAGGGCTTTGTCGGAACGTCTTGGAATACCTGTACTGCCTATAAGTGCGGCTAAAAATGAGGGTATAGACGAGCTTATCTCAAAAGCCGAAGAAATAGCTTCAAAAAACAAAAAGCCTAAAAGAACGGATTTTTGTTCCGGAGCGGTACATAGATGTATACACGCTGTTTCGCATATGGTAGAAGATCATGCGCTTCTGGCAGGAGTATCTTCAAAATTTGCTGCCACAAAGCTGGTTGAGGGCGATCCGGACATAAACGGCAAGCTCGGATTAAATGAAAACGAGCTTGAAATGATAGAACACAGCGTTACTGAAATGGAGCAGGAGCTGGATATGGACAGAAACGCTGCTCTTGCGGATATGAGATATACTTTTATTGAAGAAGTATGCCGCGATACGGTCGTAAAGTGCCATGAAAGCAAAGAGCACGCACGAAGTGTGAAAATAGACAGCATACTTACGCATAAATATCTTGCTATACCGCTTTTCCTGTGTATAATGCTGCTTGTTTTCTGGATAACTTTCGGCTCGGTAGGAGCATGGCTGGGAGACGGATTTTCATATCTGATAGATAAGGCGTCGTTATATGCCGATAAAGTGCTTACCGCTTATGGGCTTAATCCTGTTGTAAAAAGCCTTATAATAGACGGCGTATTTGCAGGCGTCGGAAGTGTTCTCAGCTTTTTGCCAACGATCATTACGTTGTTTTTCTGCCTTTCCATACTTGAGGACAGCGGTTACATGGCGCGTGTAGCGTTTGTAATGGATAAACTTCTCAGAAAAATAGGACTTTCGGGACGTTCATTCGTTCCTATGCTTATAGGATTCGGATGCAGTGTCCCCGCTATAATGGCAACGAGAACGCTCTCGTCTGAACGTGACCGTAAGATGACGATATTCCTTACTCCGTTCATGAGCTGCAGCGCAAAGCTGCCTATTTATGCCGTGTTCACGGCAGCTTTCTTTCCAAAATACAAAGCGCTGGTAATGCTTATATTGTATGTATCGGGAATGATAGTGGGAATAATATGCGGTCTGATAATGAATCACACAAGGTTCAGAGGTAAACCTGTGCCGTTTGTAATGGAGCTTCCCAACTACCGTATGCCGTCTGCAAAAAGCGTATTGCTTCTGATGTGGGATAAGGCAAAGGATTTTATTGAAAGAGCATTTACGGTAATATTCTTTGCATCGATAGCAATATGGTTCCTGCAAAGTTTTGACGCTAAGCTGAATCTTGCTTCTGACAGTTCAGAAAGTCTGCTCGCAATGCTTGGAATGATAATAGCTCCGGTGTTTGCGCCTTTGGGATTTGGAGACTGGAGAGCTGCAACTGCCCTTATTACAGGCTTTACGGCAAAAGAAGCGGTGGTTTCTACTCTTGCGGTGCTTACAGGCTCGGATATAACGTCGCTGAATACAGTCCTTGGCGGAATATTTACACCGCTTTCGGCAGCAAGTTTTCTGATATTCACTCTTCTTTATACTCCCTGCGTTGCGGCAATAGCAGCTGTAAAACGGGAGATGAACAGCAGGATCTCCGCATTGTATATGGTAATTATCCAGTGTGCTACGGCATGGCTCGCAGCGTTTATAGTATATCAGATAGGCGGATTTATCCTGTCTGCATGACAGCGGATTATAATTGAATATAATTGGAATTATTTAAGATTCCTCCGAATAATAATTATTGATAGGAAAATATCGCGCCGAACCGTAAAATTTCGGCAGTAAATTATTTGGAGGAATTTCTTATGCAGGAAAAAAATAATCTTGACGCTGTTGCGGAAAAATATAAAGCTGAAATGATGAGAATATACAGCAAAAAGCGTTCTGAACCTGCCGCTGCGGAACACATTGAAAAGGAAGTATATATCTCAGGGCAGAAAAAGGACAGCGGAGAAAAAAATATGACTGCCGTTCCCGAAAAACTTCAATGTGGTTGCGAAGAAGCAAAAGAAAATGATAAATTTATGACTCCGCCTATGCCTGATATCCCATACAATGGCGATATATGTAATACCAAAGAAGTTCCCGAAGAAAAATCCGATACCGAAGTTCACCCCGATAATGAAAATTGCAGGTTCCCGTCTGCCGAAGAGCTTATCAGAATGGACAGCGAGAATAATGAGGAAGCCGTTACTGCAATGAATATGAACGCGCGTCAAACGGAAGAATATATACCTGACACCCGGTTCGATTCGGATATAGATAATTGGCATATGCAGGGGAATTACGACTTGTATGAAGAAGACGAAAAATGCGTTCCGGGTAATTCCGAAGCGGATAATGACGATATGCGTCCCGGTAAAAACGGTCAGGGATTTTTGCAGGTAGAGGTAACAAACAGTGGCGACGGTTCTCCGATAGCCGGTGCCTCTGTAGCTGTTCTTAGAAAAGCATGGGATATGGATATACTTGAAACTATGCTGTTTACCGATTCAAACGGAATGACTGAAGCTGTAGGACTTGAAGTGACATGTAAAGGCAGCGATCCGCGTCCATATGATGAATATATGATAACCGTTTATAAGGAAGGCTTTTACAGCGTAAATATGCTTTCCGTGCCGATATTCGATACTATAAAGTCTATCCAGCCTGTGGAAATGAATAAAGCAGGGGAATGCAATTGATCTTTCAAAGTAAAAAACCGTTCTTTTTCAAGAACGGTTTTTGTTTATCATGAATATATCCGCTTTGCAATGTCCACGGTTTCCTTTGCGTCTTTGGCATAAAAATCTGCGCCTATCTTTTCGGCATATTCGGGAGTAAGAACGGCTCCTCCTACAACTATTTTGCAGTTTACATTATTTTGATGAAGCAGCTTTACGGTCTCTTCCATTGATGCAAGCGTCGTTGTCATCAGCGCGGAAAGTCCTACAAGGCGAACGTCGTTCTTTACTGCTGCTTCAAGAATATTTTCCGGAGGAACATCTTTGCCAAGGTCAATTACCTCAAAGCCGTAATTTTCCAGCAGGACTTTTACAATGTTTTTGCCTATGTCATGGATATCTCCCTTTACGGTCGCAAGTACGACCTTTCCTTTGCTGACTCCGCCTGCGCCGGTCCTGCTGAGGTGTTCTTTTATTACTTCAAAGGAAGCCTGCGCCGCGCCTGCCGCCATTATAAGCTGAGGGAGGAATAGCTTTCCCTTTTCAAATTCTGCACCGGCTTTGTCAAGAGCAGGGATAAGCATATTGTCTACGATCTCCATTGTATCCTTTGTTTCAAGAAGTTTACGGGTCAGCTTTGCACTTTCTGCTTTCAGACCGTTTTCAATGGCATAGGGAAGATCGTCGGCAGGCATATCATTTTTGGGCTTTTCAGCCGCTGCGGAGCTGCTTATTGAGGCGGTAAAGCTGCTTCCCGAATATGCCGCAATAAATTCTGCGGAATTTTTGTCAATGTTCGTCAGAAGTTTATATGCCCTGACTGCGCCGGTCATAAGCGCAGCGTTAGGATTTATTATCGGCAGATCCAGACCGTTTGCAAGCGCCATTTGCAGGAAGCAGCTGTTCACAAGTTCACGGTTAGGAAGTCCGAATGAAATATTTGAAACGCCAAGAACGGTTTTAAGTCCGAGTTCGGTCTTGACTCTGTGCAGCGCTTTTATGGTTTCCATTACAGCTTCCTGTTCAGCAGAAGCCGTCAGAGTAAGGCAGTCTATAAAAACATCGCTGCGCGGTATGCCAAGTTTCAAAGCACGGTCAAGTATTTTTTCCGCAATTGCAAAACGTCCTTCTGCGGTCTTTGGTATGCCGTTTTCGTCAAGAGTGAGTCCCACAACTGCCGCACCGTATTTTTTTACAAGCGGAAGTATGGTGTTAAGAGAATTTTCTTCACCGTTTACCGAATTTACAATAGGTTTGCCGTTGTAAATTTTCAAAGCTGCTTCAAGAACGTCCGGACGCGTGGAATCAAGCTGCAAAGGCAGATCGGTAACGCTTTGCAGAGCCTTTACAACGCGGACCATCATTTCCTTTTCGTCTATTTCGGGAAGACCCACATTTACGTCCAGAATATCCGCGCCTGCGCTGATCTGTTCCATAGCCTGTTTTATGATATAGTCGGTGTCGTTGTTCCGCAGCGCTTCCTTGAAAAGTTTTTTCCCGGTAGGGTTTATTCTTTCACCGATAATTCTTGGCTGATCTATAACTACGGTTTTTACCGGAGTACATACTGCCGCCTGCGCAGATCTTTTCTGCGGAATGTATTTCATTCCGGAAAATTTTTTTATGGTTTTACTTATAAATTCCGGAGTAGTTCCGCAGCAGCCGCCGATTATTTTTATCCCGTATTTTACAAGTGGGATCATGCTTTCGGCAAAATCTTCCGCTCCAAGACCGTATTTGTTTGTAACAGGGTCGGGAAGTCCTGCGTTAGGTTTGATAACAATGGGAAGATCGGTCCATTCTGAAAGCTCGGATATAACAGGTTCAAGCTCTTTAGGACCAAGAGAACAGTTCACACCTATAGCGTCCGCTCCCAGACCTTCAAGAGTAACAGCCATTGAAGATACCGAGCAGCCGGTAAATGTCCGCATATTTTCCTCGAATGTCATTGTGCATATAACGGGAAGATCGCTGTTTTCCTTTACTGCAAGCAGAGCAGCTTTCAACTCGTAAAGATCGCTCATTGTTTCGATAACGGCAATATCCGCGTCGCTTGCCGCAAGGACCTGTTCTTTAAAAACGTCGTATGCTTCTTCAAAGGACAGGTCTCCCGCAGGTTCAAGAAGTTTACCAGTAGGACCTATATCAAGAGCGGCAAGCGCTTTATTTCCGCATGATCTTTTTGTAATTTTCAAAGCTGCGGAAATTATCTCACCGACACTGTGACCTGTTCCGTTCAGTTTGAAACGATTGCAGCCGAATGTATTTGAATAAACTATCATTGATCCGGCTGAAATATATTCGCTGTGTATTTCTTCTATCATATCCGGAGAAGTGATGTTCAGCAGCTCGGGAAGTTCGCCTGTTTTAAGACCTTTTGCCTGAAGCATAGTTCCCATTCCTCCGTCAAGGAAAACAAATTCGTTTTCCGATAAAAGACGGCGGAATTTTTCTTTTTTAGTCATTACAGTGTCCTCCTGTTTTCCTGAAATTGCATTTATCCCGGATATTGCAGCCGCTGCAGCCTTTCCGTGATCTGTTTACGGGCTCTTCGGAAACTCCTATAACGGCGGTCACGGATTTTGTAGGTGTAAGAAGTCCTCCGTCCGTCAGGAAAATTCCTGCACGTCTCGAAGCGTCAAGCGCGGCAAGCATATCTTTCTGACATTCAAGAGGAAAGTCTCCGTATCCCGGGGAAAATCTCCATGTCAGAAATTTATCGGGAAAACGCCTGCGTATTTCATCTTCGGCAATATCGCATACCTGCTCTGCGGCGGCAGAAGCAAGACTGTCTGCTATCAGAGCCTTTGCCATATCCTCAGACTGGAATTTTCTTATCAGCTTGTCTGCTCCTGCGCCAAGCGTTGCACATAAAAGAATAACGCCGGAGCAGCCTTTAAGATGCCCGGCAATATCATTGCCCTTTAAAATTAATTTGTGTCCCGAAAGAAATATTCCGTTTTCGGAATGATCTGATATCCCGGCGGTGATCCAATGAAATTTCGGAGAGATACATTCAAGCAAAAGTTTTTCACAGTATTCTGCCTCTGAAATTACTGCCTGAGGAGGTTCACCTTTTATTCCCATATAACGGAATGCTTCTTCACGGTCGATCTTTTTTAAATTTATCATATAATATCCTTAAAGTTCGTGATAGTATGGACAGATGTCCTCATAACTGCCGTCTTTCATGCGGAATCCTTTTGGAATTGTTCCCAGCTGTATAAAGCCAAGCCGTTCATAAAGATGTCTTGCATGGGTATTTGATGCAACGACCGCATTGAACTGTAAAACTCCGAAACCTTTTTCCTTTCCTTTTTCAAGACAGTCGTTCACAAGTTTTTCTCCTATATGCAGACCTCTTTTGTCCAAACGCACCGCATAGCTTGCATTGCATATATGACCACACCGTCCCACATTGTTGGGGTGAAGAATGTACATACCTAAGATCTCTCCGCTGTCGGTATCTTCCGCAGCTCCACAGTAAGTCTGTGAAGCAAAAAATTCTTTTCCCGATGTTTCATCAAGAAGTTCTTCCTGCGGAAAGGCAATGCCTTCTTCAACGACTGTGTTCCATATCCGTATCAATTGAGGTATATCCTTTTCTTCGTAAGACCGTATTATAATGTTCAAGCCGTTCACGACCTTTACAGAAGCGTTTTTATGCTTTCGCTTATTTTCCGCGCAACATACGGATTGTTCATTGTGTACAGATGTATGCCGTCCACGCCGTTGGAGATAAGATCCACTATCTGATCTACAGCATATGCTATGCCGGCGTCGCGGAGAGCTTCGGGATTATTTTCATATCTCTGCATCATCTTCGTAAATTTTGAAGGGAGACTTGCTCCGCACATGGAAACCATGCGTTCTATCTGCTTTTTGTTTGTTACCGGCATTATCCCGGCTTCGACGGGAACGTTTATACCGGCGATCTCCAACAATTCGCGGAATTTATGGAATACGCCGTTGTCAAAGAAAAGCTGCGAAATGCAATGCTCCGCGCCGGCTTCTATTTTCATTTTAAGATGATTTATGTCTTTTGCAAGACTGTCCGCTTCTATATGTCCTTCAGGATAACAAGCAGCGGCAACGTCAAAATTGCCGTTTTCCATGATAAATCTTGTAAGATCGCTTGCATATTCAAAGTCGTGCAGTCTCGGAACGTCCGGATTTATATCTCCGCGAAGTGCAAGGATATTTTCAACTCTGCATTTGCGGAATTGTTCAAGATGCTCGCAAATGTCCTGCTTTGTATAGTAAACGCAGGTAAGATGCGCGCAGGAAGTTATTCCAAGGTCATTCTGGATATAAGAAGCTATCTTTACAGTGTTGCTTTCAGCCGCACTGTGACCTGTGCTTCCTCCTGCGCCGCAGGTCACGCTTATAAAATCCGGGGAAAGGTCTTTAAGCTCACTGAGGGCAGAATATATAGTTTCAATAGGGCTTGTTTTCTTCGGTGGGAAAACTTCAAAGGAAAACACGGTTTTTCCTTTGCCGAAAAGCTCGGAAATTTTCATAGGATAAATTCCTTTCGTGATTTACTGATCGTTCCTGCTTGTCCTGAACGGGGCAAGGGGAATACCGTTTTTAGAAAATACGGTGACTTCACCATAATTTGTCCAGTTGTATCTTGCATAAACGGGCGCAGTGACTTCTGCGGCGGAAATGAATATCTTATCGCCGCAGATATCGGCATTTGCAGGGAAATACTTCTTATCTTTTCCGGCAATTTCAAATCCGATGATCTTATCTCCCTTTATTTCAAAACCGTCTTTTGAATGTTCAAAATTAAGGAGCATACCGCCGTCCTGATAAACAAATGACTTGTATATCGCACCGTAAGCTTCATCAGCGGAAATTTTTCCGTAAACATGATAAAGTGCCTGCAAAGCAAGTCTTTCGCCGACGGGCTCTTTATCAACGGGGTGGATATTTCCGTATTCGCCTCTGTCGAGAATTACCGCAATACCTGTATTTTGCGTTGTCTGATGAACTCTCATCTGAGCCTCGCGGATCTTGCACCAGTGTTTGTAGTCCGGGTCGCCTTTGTTCATGAACATAGGCAGCTGTACCATAAGGAACGGCAGGGAATCATCGCCCCAATCGCTTCTCCACTGTTCGATAAGGAGTTTGAACAGTTTATAATACATATCCGGCTTGTGGTCGTCGCTTTCACCCTGATAGTAAAGAAATCCAGCCAATGTGTATGGACACACTCTGCTCAGCATAGTTTCATAAAGTCCTCCTGCGCGGAACGGAGACTTAGGACCGAGAGGCTCGGGCCAGTGAGTAGGTCCTGCAAATGCCAGTGCGTCGTCCCAGCTGCCGTCCGGGTTCTTGGCATAGAACTCGTCTATCTTCGGCTGCCAGTCATTGTACCAGTCTTCATATTCTTTCAGTTCGGCAAGGTACTGTTCAAAAGTTTTGCCTTCCATTGCCTTGTCGTATTCGTCAACATATGTTTTTGTGTCAATGTCTTTTTCAAGCAGACCGCGGCTTATCCATGCGGAAGCGGAAGTTCCTCCCCAGTTGCAGCCGACTACTCCCACGGTAACTCCCAGCTCGGCGGAAAGTTTTCTGGCAAAATAGTATCCTACGGCGGAATAATTTGCCGCAGTCTGAGGTGAAGCTATGCTCCAGCAGCCGTTGCGCTCGGAAAAATTGAAATAATCGTCTATGTAAGCTATTTTTTGTGTGTAGTAATAGCGGACGTTGACATCTTTGATATTTGCAAGCACTTCCTTGCCGTTAAGCGCGCTCTGGAGTTCAAGCTCCATATTTGACTGACCGCCTGCCAGCCATACTTCTCCTATCATAACGTCATGGAAAACTATTTCCGCGCCGCTGTTATCGGAGACTT
Organism: uncultured Clostridia bacterium; assembly: GCA_947628405.1. GTDB lineage: Bacteria > Bacillota > Clostridia > Oscillospirales > Ruminococcaceae > RGIG8773. The sequence continues at coordinate 2,541 of CANQZR010000006.1, read as the reverse complement.
TAAGTTCATAAGGACCGCCTGCTTCCATTGGCGGAAGAACAAGAGACCATTTTCCGTTTTCAGCGGACGCTGACATTTTATTTCCGCAAAGTTCGGCAGTTACCGTTGTTCCGTTGTAAGCACAGCCCCATATATTTATATTCTTATTTCTTTGCAAGACCATATGATCCGTAAAAATTGCCGCCAGATTGAAACAAGCCATAACAAGACCTCCGTTTTAATAATACTTAAAGATAATTATACCTCATGCGCATGATAAATGCAAGAGGATTTATATTAAATCGTTAAAAATAAATGTATGTACTGTCACAGCTTTGAAAGTTCTTTTTCATGCTCTGTATTTTCATCTGTATCGTTTGTATTTTTACTGTCTTCCGGAACCCATGCCTTGCCAAAGTCGATGTCCTTGAACAGAGCTGCAAGCCCGGTGATCTGTTTAAGACGCAGCACTTCGTCCTTATCCATTCCGAGATGTTTTGATATCCATACATCTGAACGTCCCAGTTCATGAAGCTCTTTTACTATATTTCCCATAAGGTCAACGTCATGATTCCCTCTTGCCCTGTTGTGACGGACAGTGCTTGCCATGCGGTTCTCAATAGGTTTATTTATTACCGAAACAGGAAGCATACCGTTTTCCCGTTCGTAAATATCATGATATTCCTTCATTACCCTGTATCTGTGGAATCCGTCAACTATGATATAAGTGTCGTCCTTTTCCGAATGGTAACAGACGATAGGCATTGTATAGCCGTCCTCTTTAATACTTTTGTAAAGCAGCTTAAATTCGGGAGGAGCTACCTTGTTTGGATTATATGTATTAGGTATGACTTTTTCAAACGGAACGGCTATCACGTTATAGACCGGGCTTGTGAATTTCATTCCAACACCTCCAGACTTTCGTATTTTTTCCTGATGCTTTCTATCTTTTCACGCTGTAATTTTGGCTCTCCGAAGCCCATTGTTTTGCAGTTGTGATCGTTTTTGAGAATACAGGTACACATTCTTTTCCAGCTTGGTATATCCTTTGTTGTAACTATGTCATCTGTATCGTCCGGGATATTCCCTACGAATATCACCCTTGATTTTTTATCCAGAGTGTAGTTGGATATACCGTTGAGCCGTATATTGTAGCCGTGCTCTATAAGTTCGTTTATGGATTCTTCCGAAAGACCTCCGCCTGTTTCGTGCCAGAAAGCTATTGATGTTTTGAATTTTTTTATGTAGTTGTTCCTTAATTTAGCAGGAAGCGTGCTTAGCAGAAATTCGGTATATGATCTCCATGTATGACCATTCGGAAGTTTTACGCTCCTGTAAGCCAAAGCGGAACTTCTGCCGTATATAGCCATGAAATTTGCTCCCTGAACTCTTCCCAGCAGCTTTGCCCATACCTGCGGCTCAAGCACACGGTAAAGATGAAGACTGTCCTTTGCATAATCATTGAACGGAGAAGCAACGCGCATACGGTCAGGGGAAAGTCCCGCTTTATAATACATATCGTACAATTTATTGTATTTATAGCCAAATCTGTAATTTGCTACCCATACATCGCTTACCGACCAGTCATAAAGCGGAGTACCGCACCATACGTTCCTGTACATTGACGATATCCAGCACGTTCCGCAGTAGCCGTATTTTTTATTTACTATGGCATTGTACCGTTTAAGAGACTCGGCAGCTCTCGTTCCGAGAAGACAGATAGTCTTTCCGCCTCCATGGACGTTCATGAACCATTTTCCAAAGCCCCTTGAAAGATTTTCATTGTGCATTTTGTATCTGTAAAAGTCAAAAATATTATTTTTAAGATCCACCACATATGGTTTATCCGGAATATTTCTTATCCATATATCTTTTTTCTTATCGTCCCAGGGATACCAGTACATTTCATAGCTGCTCAGAGCCGTTCTTACAGCCATAGGGAGACATACCCAGTATGGTTCGGCAAGGTCAAGACAGGATTCAAAAGTTTCTGATACATATTCTGTTGTAAAGCTGTACTGGGCTTCAAAATCAAGGTGGAACAGTCCTATTTTTCTGGATATGCCGTTTCTGCGCATATAATCCAGCACAAGATTGAGCAGAAGTCCGCTGTCCTTTCCGCCGCTGAAAGAAACATAGATGTTTTCAAATTCCTGAAACACAAATTCAAGCCTGTTCTGAAGCGCTTCATAAACGTTTATGCAAAGTTCACGTTTTTCCATGATGTTATATCTTATCTCCTCTGTTTATTGTGTCTATATAAGATTATATATCTTTTTTTTACATTTTTCAAGCCTAAATTCTGGAAAAACGCTTATTTCCGATAATGACGATATCGGCCGCAGAATGTATTTATTTGAACAATTTGTATGAAAATTCAAAAAAACACTTGCAAATTGCACCCGACTGTGCTATAATGTAAATACTTACGGATTTATCCGGTATATGGGTGTGCGGGCCCTGTGCAACAAAACACCGTGAACCATGTCAGGCGGGGAACCGAGCAGCATTAAGCGGAACGTTTCGTGTGCCGCAGCAAGCCTGCACACCTATGTACCGGAT
>CANQZR010000005.1 GCA_947628405.1 uncultured Clostridia bacterium | reverse complement strand
TTGGTATAACTTGCTCGACCAAATTTGTTTGGTCGAAATCTCTTTCCGCCGACATTTCCACACAAAAGAAAGGAATCACACTATGGCACATTTAGAAAAATACACCGCAGGCGCTTTGGGGCATATGTTTGCCCACTACAATAGGAACAAAGCAAGCAGCACAAGTCTTATAGAGCCTGCAAGAACTTCTCTGAATTACAATCTTGCTCAACAGGATCAGCCGTTGCCGCAGCTTGAATTTCTTCATAAAAGATTATCAAAAATAAAAGTTCTGAAAAGAGCAGATGTCAACGTTATGTGCAGTTGGATAGTAACCGCTCCAGAAAATGTTTCTCCGTCAGAGTATGATACGTTCTTCCGTGAATGTTATAAATTCCTTACAGACAGATACGGAAAAGAAAATGTTATATCTGCATATGTACATATGGACGAAACTACTCCGCACGTTCATTATGCTTTTGTGCCTGTTGCGGAAGATAAGAAAAAGCACATTCCGAAACTTTCCGCAAAGGAAGTAATTACACGGCACGAACTTAAAACATTCCATACCGACCTGACTGCACATATGACAAAAGTATTCGGACGGGATATTGGTATTCTTAACGGCGCAACGGCTCTCGGAAATCAAACCGTTGATCAGCTTAGGAACAGCGGCGAAAATTTGAAAAGTTATGCAGATACAAATATCCGAACTTCCACAAACATTGTAACAAAGGTCATGGGCAAAGACAAGGTAATCGTTTCCGAATCGGATATTGTTTCCACACAAAAAGCCGCTGCCGAAACTGCCGCCGCGATCGAGGAAATTTCCTCTGCAAGCGAAAAGATCAAGAACATAAAAAAGAGTGCCGATTGGAATTATGAAAAATCGGAACAAGTCCTCAATACTGCGCAAAGTAAAGCAGCCGAAATCGAAAAGCAAGCAGAACTTTCCGCAGATAAAATTTTAAGATCAGCGCAGGACAAAGCCGAAGAGATAATTTCCTCCGTAAATTCCGAAAAAACGACTTGGCAAACCGAAAGAAACGAACAGCAAGTTTTAATAAACACACAACTTGCGGAAATTTCAGAACGCAGTGAACAGCTTGACAAGGAACGTGAGAGACTGCGCTGTGAGGAACAGCACAATTCCGAAATTGCAAGGCTTAACGATAAGGAGCAGCAGTTTTTGCAAAACTGGTCAAAAGAACTTGAACAAAAGCAAGACGATCCGCACAAATACTACGGTGACAAAATTGCGGAAAAGGATCGCGAAATAAATGTACTGACAGACACTGTTCACCAAAAAGACTGTGAGATAAATTTGCTGAACGATTTTCTGTCGAAACAAGACGAGCAGATCGCAGATTTAAAAGCGGAGTTCCGTCAAGAAATGACAGAAAAAGAGCTTGCGCTTACGGAAAGTTTCAACGAAAAACTATCCGCAAGGGACAAGCTGATAGAAAGTCTGAAATCCGCCGTAAACAAAGCGTACAAAATAATCTGCAACATATGCCGTGCGGCGGCTGTCCTATGGTGCGGCAATGGCAGCTTTGCAAAATACTGTGCGGATTTTACTTCCGAACAGCAAGCTCTTATGTGTGCTATCCTGAACTACGGTTCAAAATGCGCTGATGAAGCAAACTTTCCCGATCTCGCCCGTAAAATTGACGAGGAATATTGCATATCCTATGACATTATGAGCGAAATGCAGGAGCTTATGCCGGAGGTGGAAAACACGGAGAAAGATGAGATCGGCAGGTGAAATTTTTAAAACGCTAATAATTTACAAGTCTATATAAACATAAAAATCCCTGTAAACAGCAGTACACTGTTTACAGGGATAATTTTGTTATATTTTTTTACTGTGAAAGTTATGTATTAAACAAATTTGTTGCATAATTTTTGTTTAGAACAGATAATATATTTGACAACAGCATTTAGATAGCCCTTTTGCTATGAATATTTAAAATATTATTTATTTTAAGAAAAATGATTCAATGAATTTATAACAATTAAGTGTTTGTGAGGTCAATTATTGCTCTCTCAAGTGCTTTTACATATATTTGCGCTAAATTGTAAAAATTTTGAATATCTGAAAATGTATCAGATAAACCATTTAAATAGTCATGTGCAACTCGATTGCGCTTTAATTTTAAAGACAAAAAAGCTGTCTCTGCATCTGAGAACGTACATTGTGCAAACTGTACTTCTAAATCACTTAACTTAGCATAATCAAGTTCATACCGTTCGTTAGTTTTTACAAGTAGTTTTAATTTTTCTATATCTGACTGAACCAGTTGATGTTGTCTCCTAAGTTCAGCTTGAAAATGAAATTGTAAGTTAGCTTCAAATGATTGCCCGTTAAAGAGATCATAAAATTTTTTGGCATCCAAATGAGGAATTCCCTTATCATCATATCCTTCTAATTTTGCATACATAGCATCGACAATCGGTTTCTTATGTAATGAACATATATTAGGATAATTTTGATCTAATGGAATTTTAGGATTATCAATAAAATCTTGGCATCTAATTTTAATGTAATGCTCAAATGTACTTGCAGCACTCATAGTCAACACTTTAGGATAATTCTGCATCATAATTCTTTCGGATTTAATTGTGCGATTATCCTCTTCAAATTCAATAATAAGCCTGTCTAAATCATTATAATGAGAATCGCTCATTTCAATTCTCCTTTGACAATCTTATTATTTCTTTTGCTCGATTGATTCTACCTTTTATATTTTCTTTTGACGAAGATCCCGATTTTAAATACGACAGGAACTTTTCATCTTCTTTTAACTTGTTAAAAGATTCAGCATCAATTCTTGAATCTATTAAAGTTTTTTCCCTGTAGTACGAATAAGCAGTTGCAACGAAAACAGATTCAAATAAAGTCTTAGAAAATCTTTTATTTCTGAAAAAAGCTTTGTCACCTATAGAAGAACAGGCATTTATAAATGACCTAAACAGATTTTCCAAATATATAATTTTTTCTTCCGAAAATGTTTTAGTTGTATGTGAAAATTGATTTAAAAATGTTACCATCTTTGGCACATAATTCTCATAGTCACAAAGCATAGCGATCGAGCGTAAAATAAGCTCCACATCATTGCTGTGTAAATCTTTAGCTGGATTGTTAAGTAATTTTCTCCATTCTTTATCTGAATTTAATCTTATTATCATTTTATAAAAGCTACAATAATACAAACTGGCTCTGACTTCTTGGGCATTTAGTGGCGTTCCACCAGTATTCAATCTGTTAAATATTTCGAACATTGAAGAACTGTCATCTGGCTTATTTTGGCGCACAACCACTGTTCTTAGGAATCTGCGCAACCTAAATTTAATTTGTGTATCCTTGTCAAGCGTAGAGAATTTTTTTCCGTGATATTTGCTCGGATTAGAAGCATCATCACTAAGCTCTAAAGCGAAATCTTTAAACAGATTATTTTTAAATAGCAAATCATTTAGTTCGCTTCCTTCATTTACGCCTTTTCTAATGGCAAAACGTGAATTTACGTCCTTCGGGAATCTCCCCTTTACAAAGAAATAAATTGTAAGAAAGCGCTGTTGTCCGTCAATAATTTTATAGCTATTGTTATCGTCACCTTCTGTATAAAAGAAAAGCTCAGGTACTGGTAGTCCTAAAATTAAAGACTCTACAAGTTTGGACGCGCGTTTAATATCCCAAACATAATTACGCTGGAAAAGGGGTATTTCAATAATACCTGAATCTATCATATCTACAATATTAGCCGGCGTCAAATCCCTTGGGCTCGTTGTGATATCGTACTCCACAATAATATCTTCACCCTCATCAATCTCAGATTCAAAAAAATCTGTTTCATATTTACCAAGCATAGATATCTTCCTTTCTATTTTACCTCAAAATTATATTAAATATACAACACGAAAAAAATTTAAAATTTATTTACATAAAGTTCTAATTACAAAGATAAATCAACATTTTTATTATATCACACTTTCTCCCGTTTGTCACTATCATTTTCTATTTACAACAATAATTTGTGTTCGTTAGCTGCACATTGTTTGATTAACTAACTCGTAAACGGTTTATAACCACCATACTTCTATATTTTTTTCGCAGTAGAAATCATTGAAATAACTTTATCAACCGCCTCCATATAATCTGATGCCAAAACAAGACCGATTCCGTCAAACATTATAGATGATATTGGATCATTATCTTTTGTTGCTTTACTTGCTGCTGTCAGCAGTTTTTTGAGCGTTTCTTTTATGTATTTCAAATCACTCTTATTCTGTTCTTCCAGAGATAAGCATGGTTGGATATTTGCAGGAACCCACCCACCGTATGTAGCAAAATAATTGGCAAAAACTGCATCAAAATTGTCAAGATTACCATGCCATATGTTCTCGTCCCACTTGAATTCAAAAGCATTTGACATGAGAGAAACAATAACGTTCTGACTGTTTCTTAAGCATTGTGATAATTTATTGCCGTTAATTAAGAAGCATTTTTTGTTAATGCGGCAAAATGAACATTTTTTGAAATTTATATAACGAATACAATTTATTTTCATTATTTTCACCTCATTTGCAATAAATATTTATTATACGATACTAAACATTATCACTTATATTTAAATTATATCACACAAAAATTAAAATTTCAACCTTATTTCCTCATAAATTTTTTCTAATGTAAATCAACACAACATATTCAGGTCATCCAAAACCTTTTTATATTTATTCCATTTATTGGCGGCGCGTACATAAGTAAACATTAACACATCAAAATGCAAAGCAATATGACACTTATTGTATGTAGATTTGTAGCCTAAAATTGTGTATAATTAACTCATATATCAAAAGTAGGTGGATTATTTTGGATATTATCAAAGTGTTTGGAACAAACGTCAAAAAGCATAGAACTCGACTTGGTCTATCCCAAGAGAAATTTGCCGAAAAATGTGGATTGCATCGAACATATATTAGTGATATTGAATGTTTTCGGAGAAGCATATCTCTTGAAAATATTCAAAAAATTGCTGATGCACTCGGAGTTGAAACTTTTCAATTATTTTTAGACGAAGGAGTAGATAGTAATGCTTGAACAGATTAAACTTATTTTGGAAGAACACATTGGTAAAAGAAACGTTATAACATCTGCAGAAATTGCTGATATACTCGGAATTGATGAAGATGACACTCATGCAACCACTCGTGATTTATTACTAAAAGCAGCAGAAAAATATAAATTACCTTTGGCAGCTAACAATAAAGGGTACTACTTAATTGAGAACGAAACCGAATATGAAGAATATATCGCTTCTTTAGATGGTCGTATTGAAGGAATTAATAGAAGAAAGGACATTATATCAAGGAATTTCAACGGAGGTAATAAATGATTATTAATATAAAAAATGATGAGCTTATAGCCTTGAACGGAGCAGAATCACCTAATTTTCCAAAATACACTTCCCAATTGATAAACTGGGCAAATCAGAATGCACAGGGAACTCGCCCTGTTGTTGTCGGTCAGATGTCCGAGTTGTTTCCGGAGTTTATGGCTTCCGGAAAAGAAATCACCATTGAGAATTGGCAGGATTGGTACGAAGAAAAATATCCTGATGCTCTTGAAAAAGCAGCCGACAAGATTTATGGACAGGTTCAGAATCTTAAAGAAGCTATAAAGCTTATTGACCGTGAAATGGTAAAACATTGGGTAGAAGACCTTGTTATTACAAAAACATTTAACGGTTTGTATGTTCAGAAAGCAATTTTAGCTTCCCTTGCAGAACGTCAAAAAACAGTTTATCGCCTTGCAGTTCCGGATGAAGAATCTGTTGGGATTGACGGCTATGTAGGCGGTGTTCCGTATTCGATAAAGCCCGATACATACAAAACAATGGGACGCCTATCAGAAATAATTGATGTAAAAATGATTTATTATACAAAAACGAAAACAGGTTTAAAAATTGAAGTTGAAGAATGAAAAATGCGGCTGTTCTTAAATGGATAGCCGCATTTTTATTACTGAGGAAGCGAAGCAAGGAATTTAGGTTTATACATATAATCGGCGGTTTTGTCAACGTCCACATATCCGGTACGGATCAAATGATTATTAACAAATGTTTTATTATCAAGATAAACATAGCAAAGCAAAGTATTATTTTCATCATGCTTTATGGTATCATATTTCAGATAAATTTTTCTTTTTTGAAATTTCTGCTTTAAAAAATTTACAGCTTCCGTTTCGTATCCGGGTTTTGATTTTATACCGATCAATTTTATGATCAATCCGTTACTGAGTTCTATTTTTTCAGGTGAAATTACATTTTTTACTTTCAACAGATCTTCTCTAACAGTCTCCGTATTATCAATTTTAGAACCAAATTGAAGTTTTTTCACATCTATCTTTTTATCCAATTTATGAGGATCATGAAAAATATACGGAAGTACATCAAAAGAAAAATCTTTAGGAGCATTATCCTCGGTAAAACATATCCTATTGTTCGGATCAAACATATCTATTTGTTCACCCATTAACTTTTCCTGAATAATGGGTTTAAAATCACTGTTTATTTCATATCCGATCGAGTTTCTTGCTAAATGTTTTGCAGCAAGTGAAGTTGTTCCGCTTCCGGCAAACGGGTCAAGAACTGTTTCTCCTACAAACGAAAACATTTTTATCAAACGCTTTGGCAGTTCTTCCGGAAACATGGCAATATGACCGTATTGCTTTACGCCGTTAAAATTCCAATGTGATGAAAAATATTGATTCCATTCTTCCTTGGATAATTCGGAAGCCTTTTTCTGCTCAATAGTCGGTTTAGGAGCTTTTCCAAGTTTTTTGAACAGAAGTATAAATTCATAATCCATTTTTAGTATGCCGTTTCGTGGATAAGGGAAACTGCCCATAACCGCTCCGCCGCCTGATGTGTTCATTGTAGTAGCTTTTTGCCAGATTATTGCACCCATATAGTCCATTCCTAAAGTTTCACAAAAACGTATTATTTCTGTTCTTATAGGAATAACTTTATATCTGCCGTAGTATACGGATCGGGCAAACTGATCGCCTATGTTTATACACAGACGGCAGCCGTCAGAAAGTACGCGGTAACATTCTTGCCAAACTAAATTAAGATTGTTTATGTAATCTTCATAGCTGTCATTAAATCCTATCTGATCGTCCGTTCCGTAATCTTTAAGCTGCCAATAAGGCGGCGAGGTAACTATAAGCTGAACCGATTTATCAGGTATTAAGCTCATTTTTCGGCTATCACCAAAAACGATTTGATGATTTATCATAGATGATCACTTCCTATTTATAAATATACTTGACAAAATCCCAAGTACGGTATCAACCCGGTATCAATACTTCAAAATTCTCCCCGCAACCCGCGTAACACCGCAGTTTGCAGGGAGATTTCAATTATTCCCACTCAATAGTAGCCGGGGGCTTGGTAGTAACATCATAAACAACGCGGTTTATTGACTTTACCTCGTTGACTATCCGGCTCGCACATACTTCAAGAACTTCATACGGTATTTTTGCAAAATCCGCAGTCATGAAATCCGTTGTAACTACTCCGCGAAGCGCAAGTGTGTAATCGTATGTCCTGCCGTCGCCCATTACGCCTACGGAACGCATATTTGTCAGCACCGCAAAATACTGGTGAATGTTCTTATCAAGACCTGCTCTTGCAATTTCTTCACGGAAAATATAGTCCGCGTCCTGAAGTATCTCCAGCTTTTCATCGGTGATCTCTCCGATTATGCGGATAGCAAGTCCCGGTCCCGGGAACGGCTGACGATTTACAAGAACATCGGCAAGTCCCAGTTCACGTCCCAAAGCACGGACTTCGTCCTTGAAAAGCATACGGAGAGGCTCGATTATTTCCTTGAAATCAACATGATCCGGAAGTCCGCCTACGTTGTGGTGAGATTTTATCACCGCCGCGTCTCCCGTTCCGCTTTCGATAATATCCGGATAAATAGTTCCCTGAACAAGAAAATCAACTTTTCCTATCTTCTTTGCTTCCTGCTCGAAAACACGGATAAATTCTTCGCCTATTATCTTGCGCTTTGTCTCCGGATCGGAAACGCCTCTCATTCGGGACATGAACTGCTCTTTTGCGTTTACACGGACAAAATTAAGTCCCCAGCCTGCAAATGCCTGTTCTATCTCGTCGCCCTCGTTCTTGCGCATAAATCCGTGATCCACAAAAATACAGGTGAGCTTGTCCCCTACAGCTTTTGAAAGCAGCGCCGCCGCCACGGAGCTGTCCACTCCTCCCGAAAGAGCAAGCAGGACTTTTCCGTCACCGACCTTTTCACGGATATTTTTTATTGCCGTTTCAGCATATTTTTCCATTGTCCAGTCGCCGACGCAGCCGCAGACATTTTTAAGGAAACGGTCTATCATTCCTGCGCCGTGTTCGGTATGGTTTACTTCCGGGTGGAACTGCACTGCATACAGCTTTCTTTCCGGACATTCCATAGCCGCCGTGGGACAGCAATCCGTATGTGCCGTTACTTTAAAACCGTCGGGTATCTTTTCGATATAGTCGGTATGGCTCATCCAAGAGATCGCCTTTTCGGGAAGATCTTCCGCCCCGAATATTGCACAGGACTTGTCATAGTACGTCTCGGTCTTGCCGTATTCGCTCGTAACTGCGGAAGTGACCTTTCCGCCGAGAAGATGCGCCATCAGCTGACAGCCGTAGCAAATTCCCAGAATAGGTATCCTCAGCTCAAAAATTTCTTTTGAACAGGTGGGAGAATCATCTTTATAAACGCTGTTCGGTCCTCCGGTGAAAATTATTCCCACGGGAGACATCTTTTTCAGTTCCTCAATGGGAGTTTTGTAGGACTTTACCTCGCAGTAAACTCCGCACTCGCGGACGCGCCTTGCGATAAGCTGATTGTACTGTCCGCCGAAATCCAGAACGATAACAAGCTGGTGAGACATATTTTATCTTCCTTTCATAACTTGGATTACTAAAAAACATTATTTTTAATTATACCATATGCAGACATTTTCCGCAAGTATCAATTAAGGCAAAAAGTTTAAAAAAAACTTGAAAAATATATGTAAATGTGATATAATCAATAAGTTAGATAAACATTTCTGAAAGGAAACCAAAAATGAACTTTTTTACGGACTTCCGTACTGCCTATATCATATCCGCTCATGCGCATTTCTCGGGAGCAGACATACCCGGAACGCTGCTGGAAGCGCTGATAGATTCCGCAAAAATGCTGCCTTTTCTTTTTCTGGCATTTTTGCTTATGGAATTTATCGAACATCACACGGGTGAAAGGCTTGAAAAATTTCTCCGGAAAACCGGAGGTGGTATCGCCGGTTCCCTGACCGGAGCAATAGCCGGCTGTATACCGCAGTGTGGATTTTCCGCAGCTGCGGCAAACCTGTTTGCAGGACGGGTAATAACTTTCGGCACTCTGACAGCCGTATTCATTTCCACTTCCGACGAAGCCATACCCGTTCTTCTTGCACACCCGGACATGGCTTCAACGATCTGGAAGCTGATACTGGTAAAGATAGTCATTGCTGTAATTGCCGGAATAGCTGCCGACGCGGTAATAAAAATTTTCAGGCTGAATAAAAATGATGATGACGCTATCGGCGAAATATGCACCGACAGCAAATGCGGCTGCGGAGATCACGGGATATGGTACTCCTCGCTCAGGCACACGCTGAATATTTTTATTTTCATTCTTATTGTAAACGTTATACTCGGTCTGATCATGTCCCTTGCCGGAGAAGAAGCCGTTTCGGCTTTTCTTGGAAAAATGGGCATATTACAGCCTGTGGTGGCAGGCATTGTGGGACTTATACCGAATTGTGCCGCTTCGGTAATGATAACCGAACTTTATGCCGACGGTGCGATAACTTTCGGCTCGGCGATCGCAGGACTTTGCTCCGGCGCAGGAGTAGGTCTTGCCGTACTTTTCAGGACAAATAAAAATATCCGTGAAAATCTTGCCGCCGTAGGAACGGTGCTTCTTACCGGAATAATATGCGGCGCCGTGATCGATCTGTTCTGATGACGCTATTATCTTTGGGGGTGTTCATTCAATGAAAGCTCTTATGGAATTTTTCAAAAAAGAATTTACCCTTGTAATTGCCGGGATCGCAGCGCTTGTTTCCTGTCTTTTTGTTCCTGTGACAAATTACATGAATTATATAAATGCCGATACTATAGGACTGCTTTTCTGCTTGATGATAGCAATAGCCGGTTTTCGTGAAAGCAATCTGCTTTCGGCTGTATCCTGCAAATTGCTGGGGAACGGACAAGCATTTACAAGAAGAACAGGCACTATACTGATATTCATATCATTTTTTGCGTCAATGTTTTTTACAAATGATGTGGCCCTTATAGCTTTTGTGCCAATGACTGCAAGCATTTTCCGGAAACGTCCGGACACTATGATGTATGTTATAACCGTTCAGACGGCGGCTGCGAACCTTGGAAGCATGCTTATGCCGTTCGGAAATCCGCAGAACCTTTATCTGTACGGTCATTACGGCATGACGCCCGGAGAATTTTTTTCCGCCGTCCTTCCGGTATCGGCAATAAATATAATTCTGATACTTATACTTTGCCTGTTCATAAAAAATGAACCGCTGGGCACGGAAAGCCACAGCGCCGAAGTCACCGGAAAGAAAAGTTACCTGATAATGTACACCGTTCTGTTTATAATGTGTCTGCTGGCAGTATTTGGTGTGATCGACGTTATAGTCGTTTTCGCGTCGGTCTGCGTTGCCGCGCTGATACTGGATACCAAACTGTTTGCAGGAGTGGACTACAGTTTGCTTTTAACGTTTGCTTTCTTCTTTATTTTTGTCGGGAACATACAGAATATCGGCGCTGTGCGCGAATTTATAACAAAGCTCCTCGATGGTCGGGAAATGCTTGCTTCTGCGGCGGTAAGTCAGGTGATAAGCAACGTTCCCGCGGCTGTAATGCTTTCGGGCTTTACGGATAATGCCCGTGCGCTCGTTCTGGGGACGAACATAGGCGGTCTTGGAACTATCGTAGCAAGTCTTGCAAGCCTGATATCGCTCAGGATATACATGGAGACCGACAATGCCCGTCCGATAAAATACATGGGGATCTTCACACTGGTGAATGTTATTCTTCTTGCGGCGGTATACAGCTTTGCGGCTTATTTTGTCATGTAATAATTTTAAGTGGGGCGAATTGTGAATGGGATTTTTGTTTGTTGCTGTCGGCGGAGCAATAGGTGCAATGGGAAGATATGCAATAAGCCTGATACCGGTCAGAACGGGATTCCCTTGGCTCACGCTGATAACAAATTTAATAGGCGCTATTCTGATAGGCTTTATCGTTGGTCTGGCTGAAAAAAACGATAATGTTCCGCCGAACATGATCCTGTTCCTGAAAACAGGCGTATGCGGCGGATTTACAACTTTCTCCACATTTTCTCTTGAAGCATTGACTTTATTTGAAAACAAAGCGTACCTGCCCGGAGGTATCTACATTGCGTTAAGCGTTATAGGCTGTATTGCGGGAGTTTTTTTAGGGAAAAAATTATCAATGTGGGGTTAGATCAGTGTTGACCTTAAAAGGAGTGTTTTTATGAACGGTTATCCATTCCGCGACAGTTCCCTCCCCTTTGAAGAACGTGTAAAAGACCTGCTCTCACGGCTTTCTATCGAGGAAAAGGCAAATATGCTCTCCTCTCACATGAACGCCGTTCCAAGGCTGGGCATAGGCGACTGGCACGTCGGCACGGAAGTCGCAAGAGGTTACGTCGGAAGAACGGACGATGAAATTTCCACCGTATTCCCCCAGCCTATCGGACTTGCTTCCACCTTTGATACCGACCTTATGTTCCGTCTCGGCGAAATTGCCGGAAACGAAGCGCGTTATTATTATCAGAAAAAAGGCAATACCGCTCTTATGCTCTGGGGTCCTACAGTTGATATGGAACGCGACCCACGCTGGGGACGCACCGAGGAGGCTTACGGCGAAGATCCCTATCTTACGGGAAAAATGTCCGCCGCATATACCGTGGGAATGGCAGGAACGGACGAAAAATACATGAAAACCATTCCCACATTAAAACATTTCTGCGCGGACAACAACGAAAAAAACAGAGGTACCTGCTCCGCAAACGTTGACCCACGGACGCTTCACGAATATTATTACAAAGCCTTTGAACGTCCCATAAGAGAGGGAAAAGCACGTTCAATAATGGCTGCATACAATGAACTTTCCGGCGTTCCGGCGGTAATGAACCCCGATCTTCAAAAGATCCTAAAAGATGAATGGGGACTTGATTTTGTAGTTACCGACGGCGGAGATTTTTCACAGAATCTTCTTGCGCACAAGAACGTACGCAGTCACGCCGAAGCGCTTGCTCTCTGCCTGAAAAACGGTGCGGACAGCATGACCGACCCGGAGGATATGGTGTATGCCGCCGCTATGGACGCTCTGGAAAAAGGGCTTATAACCGAGGCGGATATTGACAAAGCCGTAGGGAATGTTCTGCTTTGCCGTTTCAAGCTGGGAGAATTTGATGATGTTCACCCATATAAAAATATGAACGTTGCCGTTGACAGTGAAGAAAGCCGAAAAATAAACCGCGAAGCCGCCATGAAGCAGATCTGTCTGCTTAAAAACGACGGTATACTTCCGATAAAAAAAGGAAAAAAGATCGCTGTTATCGGTCCTCTTGCAGACGAAAATTACTGCGACTGGTACACGGGACGGGCAAGCTATGCGGTCAGCGTAAAGGACGGTCTTGAAGCTGAATTTGGCAGGGAAAATATCTGTTTTGACAACGGTTATGATATTGTTGCCGTAAAGTCATGCAAAAACGGCAGGTATCTTTCCGTTGACAGCGAAGGCAATGTAAAAGCCGTTTCCGACAAAGCCGGAACTGCGGAAAACTTTGAGATGCATGACTGGGATTTTGGTTCTATAAATTTCAAATCTGTTTCAAACGGTCTTTACGTTACCGAGGACGACACCTACAAGGCAAAAAGCAGAACTCCTTACGAATGGTTCATACGCGAATGGTTCAAGCCGACGGTACATGACGGGAAATATTCTTTCCGCAGCTGGCACGACCGGGCTATGGATATATATGTGGACGATAATAACGATCTTACCGTAAGAAAGGCTGTCCGTCCGTCTGCTGACGCACAGTTTGAGATAGAGACCGTATCCAAGGGAACAGAACGCGCTGCAAAGCTCGCAGCTGATTCGGATATCGTTATTCTCTGCGTGGGAAATCACCCTATGCAGGTGGCAAGGGAATGTTATGACCGCCCGGATATAGTTCTTCCGGAACATCAGTGCGAACTGATAAAAGCCGTTCGTGATGCAAATCCGGACACAGTTCTGTTAATAGTTTCAAGCTATCCGTTTGCGCTTTGCGGCGAAGAAAAACTTCTTCCGGCAATAGTTTACAGTTCGCACGCCGGCGCTGAACTTGGAACGGCTGCGGCTTATTCACTGAGTGGAAAAAACAACCCTGCGGCAAGATGCCCTATGACATGGTACAGTTCGGTATATGAACTGCCGGACATCATGGACTATGATATCATTTCAAATGACATGACATATCTGTATTACACCGGCAAGCCGCTGTTCCCGTTCGGGTATGGGCTTTCCTATTCGGAATTTGAATACAAGGAAATGAACGTTTCACAAAGCGGAGAAAATATTTATGCAGAAATAACCGTTACAAACGTTTCGGATATTGACGGAGATGAAGTCGTTCAGCTCTACTTCCGTCCTGAAGAGCCGAGGGTAAAACGTCCGTTAAAGCAGCTGTGCGCTTTCAGACGGGTAAGGATCGGCGCAGGACGTTCCGAAAAAATAAAATTTGAGATACCCTTATCCGATCTGGGATATTACGACGTCACAAGAGAAATATCCTGCACCGAAAGCGGAAATTACATATTTATGGCAGGAGCATCTTCCGCAGATATACGCTGTAAGGCTTCATTGAATATCATAGGCGATGATATCCCACCGAGAGATATGTCCTTGACGGTAAAGGCAAAGAATTGCGATCTAAAGGACAATATTTCCCTTGATTTCAGCTATGATAAAAACGATCATTACGCTATTTCCGGCGATTGGGGCGGAAGCATGATATTCAGCGACGCGGATATGAAAAATTATTCCGCCGCCGAAGTTCTCTGTGCCGCTCCATGTTCGGGCAAAAAGCTGGAAATTTACGCAGGAGGCAGACTTATCGGCAGCGCTGACATAAAGCCTTCCCCTAAAAAGGACGGTTTTGCGGTCTATAATATACCGCTTGAAAAAGTTTCGGGAATAATGCCTGTAAGGTTATATCTGGGAGGAATGCTTTCAGTATACAGCATACGATTTTCATAAATTTCTGTAAAAAGCCGGATACGCTTGATTTCTTTGATAAATAGCTGTATAATTAAAACACAGGATCGTAAGCGTTCCCGAAAAATTTTATGAGGTTCATGCTATGGAACAAAAAAAAATCAGAAGATCTATTATACGAAAAACAGTTGCCGCAGTCTGCGCTTTGTCTGCGGCAGTATCGCTGTGCGCCCAGAGCTCACAGGCTATGTTCAGTTCCAGCTACATGGATACGGGAACGGTAGAGATCAATATCAATACCATTGAAAACACACAGAAGATAAGTCCGTATATATATGGGATAAATATTGAATCAGGTCTTTCCGGCGTTTCGGCAAACGCATTGAAGCAGTCGGATATAAAAGTATCCTCTTACAACTGGGAGAACAACTATTCAAATTCCGGCTCAGGAAACGGCAGTGAAAACAGTCTTTCGCTTGTAGGATCATATCCGCAGGACAGAGTTTCCTCACCTGCTCTTTATACGGAAAGTCTTATCTCCGGCGCAAGACGTTACGGTATACATTCAAAATATGTAACGCTGCAGATGATGGGAAAAGTTGCTCCCGATTCGCCCGACAAGCCGTGGGAAACGGTATATTTCAATAAAACGGACGGATATCTTTCCTCGCCTGACAAAACGGACGGAGCGGTATACATTGACGAATATGTCAGCTTTCTGGTGAATACTTACGGTTATGCCATTGACGGAGGGATAAACGGATATTTTCTTGACAACGAGCCGGAAAACTGGTCTGCACGTTTTCCGGAAGCGGTATCTTCTCCGATTTCTCCGGAGGATCTTGTTTCACGCTCCGCAGAGCTTGCATATGCGGTCAAAAAGATAGATCCCACCGCGCTTATTTACGGACCGTCGGTAAACGGTATCGAAGCATTCATAAATATCAAGAACCCCGGCGGCTGGGAACCGTACAGGAGCGAATACAGCTGGTTCATAGATTACTATCTTGACAATATGAAACGTCTCTCAGACGAGCACGGCACAAGGCTTCTTGATTCGCTGGACGTTCATTATCATACTGAAGCCACAAACGGACTGCTTCAGCCTATTCTTGACAGCAATGATACGCTTTCCAACAATGCAAGGCTTCAGGCTACAAGGATACTGTGGGACAGTTCATACACCGAAAACAGCACCACGGCGATAATGCACAATCAGTATATCCCTCTTATCCCTACGCTGAAAGCGTCTATAGATATGTATTATCCCGGAACAAAACTTTCTTTTTCGGAATACAACTTTGGCGGTGGGAACGACATCAGCGGAGGTATTGCGGCGGCTGACGCACTTGGAATATTCGCTTCATACGGCGTGCATATGGCGTGCATGAATCCTGATTCTACGGACATTCCGTATCTTAAATCGGCAATAAACATATATACCGATTACGACGGGAACGGTTCGGGATTCGGAAATGCTCTGGTGCGCTCAAACAACGGCGGAGACGTTATGAGTTCGGTATATTCGGCTATAAGCGGCAATGACGAATCCACGCTAAAAACTTTGATAATCAATAAAAATCAGTTCAGCTCCAAGACCGCAGAGATAAGCATAACTTCGGGAGTGGACTTTACAGACGCGGAAGTGTATTTCTTTGACGAAAACGGCGCTGAAATAAAAAAAGGCGACGATATCACCGATATAGAAAATAACCGTCTGACCTTTGATATGGGACCTAAATCCGTATATCTGATCGTTTTCAGCGGTCAGACCGAGGAAATACTTGGCGAAGATACCGTTATATCATCGGAAAACACCGGAACGGATATCTCCGGCAATGATAATCCTGTTCCCGAAAACAGCGAAACATCTGTAACTACTCCCGAACCGGAGCATGTAGACGCAGAAACTTATTCTTCAGCGGGAACAAAAGCACCGGAAGAAGAGACCGAACCGACTTTACAGGAAAGTTCCGCCGAGACTTTCTCAGGTATTCCCGAAGATCCCGAAACGGCAGTTTCCTCAGAAACAGACAGCACACAGCACGACGGATCTGACGAGAAAAAAGTCCCGGAAGCTGTAAAAGCTATCGTTTCACTTCTTGCAGCGGCAGTGGCTCTGGCACTGATATACGTTGCCGTATCGGATATTATTGCAAGAAAGAAAAAATTAAAATAAAATGCACAAATTTATAATAAAACATTGCACAAGATTCACAAAATAAGCTGTATGATATTTACAAATCAGGAAAAAAATATTAAAATATATGTAGCAGCATTTATTAAAATCAACTGCTATGGAGGGATATAGTGAAAATTAAAACAAAGCTTGTCATTTTTATGATATTGCTTATATTTGTTCCGATTATGGCAGTTAATCTTTTTTCAGCCCGTAAATCAGAGGAAATATCAATAAAACTTATTGAGGACAATATTGTAAATCTTACTGCAAACAGTGCAGTAAGCGTAAATTTTTATTTTGAAAAAATAACTTCTTCCGCCAGAGAATTGGCATCATCCGATTATGTGCGTAAATATACGGCTGCAAGCAACAGCGAGGAATATGATATTCCCGAAGATGATTACAGTTCAAAAATACAGGAAAAGATCGAGCATTATTTATCGGACGATCCTGCGCTGAAAAAAATAATGATAATAAATAATGCCGGCAATATTATTGCTTCTACCGATGAAAATGACGCCGGAAAACAAATGCCGGATCATCAGTCGCTGTTTTCACTCGACTCCGGCAAAAACGGTATATCCCCTCTTTTTATGGACGACGAAAGCGGAGAAGAAATGCCGGTATTTATTGTTGTAAGATCAATATATTCCGGCAATAATGAACGTCAGGGCATAGTTTATCAGCTTTATAATTCCAGCTATATACAAAAAATAATTACAAATGTACGATCGGATAAATATACCTCCGGCGCTATAATGGACACAAACGGCAATTTATTTGAATATCCGTACAGATCGCTCAAAATGTATTATGAAAGTGACAATTTCAGCGGCGCGTCGGATTTTCTGGAAAACATGATAAATAACTCCGACAGCACGGAAACTGCATATGAATTTGACGTAAAGCGCGGAACACGCGTAGTATTCAGTTCAGAAATACCGATCTGCGGCTGGACAATGCTGAACATTTCGGATAAATACAGCATGGCGGAAGAAGTAACAAATTCCGGAAGCTCTATAAGAAATTTTTCAATAATAATCATTATACTCGCCTGTGTGGCAAGCGGAGTATTCATTTATTACTTTACCAATCCGGTAGATAATATAATGGAAACTCTCGGCAAAAAGCTGAAAGGCGATCCTGCTGCAAAATTCAACATCAAAAGCAAAGATGAATTTCAGGAGATCGGAAATGTATTTGACTCGGTATTTGAAGAAGTTTTTGAATATGAACAAAGGTACCGTGCCATTATCGAAACCACTAATAATATTTCCTTTGAAATAAATCTTGAAAATATGCTTGTGACGGTATCAAAAAATTTCAACCAGAAATTCAGTCACCGTCCTAAAGACGACAGTATTGCCGAAAGTTTTATCAATAAGCTGAGAGTCCATAAGGACGACAAGGAACGCTTCACCGCTGATTTTGGACGGATAATGGGTCAGGCAAACACTATGCAGGGCGAATACAGGGTAAAGGATATCTACGGCGACTTCATATGGATAATGATAAAAGCGAACAAGCTCTATAACCGCAATGATGTTCCGATAAAAATAATGGGTGTAATAATGGATATAGACAAAGAAAAGAAAAGCGAAATGCACCTTATCCAGCGCGCCAACTTTGACGCTCTTACCCAGCTTTACAACCGTGAAACTTTCCTGAAAACTCTTGCGTCGCAGATAAGTATCGCGGCAGGCAAAAAAACTCTTGACGCGATAATGTTCGTAGACCTTGACGATTTCAAATTTTTCAATGATGAATACGGTCATGCCTGCGGTGATGAAGTTCTGAAATTCGTTGCAGATACGCTTAAAGAAATATGCTTTGAACATGGTTTTGCCGGACGCTTCGGCGGAGATGAATTTGTTATGTGCGTTACCGACCTTACCCTTTACGGCGATTCGGGAAAAATGGCGCAGGAAATAATAGATACTCTTGCGGCAGGTTTTATCTCGGAATCCACCGGCGCGCAGCTGTCGATACATTGTTCAATAGGCATAGCTTTCCTTATCGAAAGCGGAAAAACTACCGAAGAAGTTATTGCGGCTGCAGATGAAGCTATGTACAATATTAAAAAGCACGGAAAATCTGCTTTTGCATATGCACATTCCCACCCTTCCATAGCGGAAGCATATCTTGATGATATTATGTGATGATATAAAACTAACGCCTCCGGATCTCCGGAGGCGTTTATTCATTGGGGATATCTATTTTTTCTTCTTCATTTTCAAGGACAAACTCTATTACTTTACTGTAAAATCCGGCAGGATCAAGCATGATCTTGCTTTTTATAAACTTTGCCTGCTCTTCGTCAGGAGCATACAGCGAAAGTCTCATCAGGTCATAATCTGCGTCCTTTATCCTGCAATCGACTTCACAGCCGTTATCCTTGGGAATAATATCAATATCGGCGTCGCGTTCATGCTTCAGCTTGGAAAAGTAATAAAGCGCAGATCTCAGGATATGTTTGCGGAAATAATACGGAATGGTATCGTTGAAGTAATCCGCTCCGTATCTTCCCTTTTCTTCAAGCACGATATATGTTTCTCCGTCACGGACTTCCCTGCTTATGGAATGATTTTCTGCCAGAGAATTTATTGCTTCCATATAATTAAAATAATTTATCACGCCGCTGTCGACAGCTATTTCATAAAGCTGACTCTCGGTGACCGGATCTTTCAGCTTTTCAAGAAGATAACACAGCAGTACCTTGACATCATGGACGGAATTAAGCTCCGCCGCACTAAATTCATTCATATTTATTCATGCCTGCAAAGCAGGCATTTCTCCTTTTTTATATGTTTAAAGCGAACAAGTCCGTAAAATAAAACTTGCAGTTTGAAAAATTTCTTTCTCGTTACATCATACTGTCTATCCTGCGTTTGCCCCGTTTTAACGGATCAGTGGGATCAAGCGCGTTCATTTTTTCGGTCTCATTCTGAGGGGATTCTTCGCCGTCAGTTTTTATATACATCATACTGTCGATCTTCCTGCTGCTTTTTGGAATGGGAGTATCCATGGTAAGCTCCTCCATTGCCGCTGCGGAAGAAGCGGCGCCGGTATCTGCGCCGTTTTCCTTTTTATTACGCTGCTCACGTTTCAGGAACTCGCTACGATGATAATGAAGTCCGCTGGTATTTGACATAGGGTGAGGTTCGTTTATAGCTTCTATAAAATCGGGAAAACCGTCTTTCAGGGCAAGTTCGTCAAGATCTTTATGAAGTCTTAAAATATAGTCCTGTAGCCACATACCGTATATTCCGTATAAAATAAGATAAAGTCCGAACAGCACGCTTATTTTTCCGAATATCATTCCGAAAAATCCTGTAAGTGCGCCTGCGGCATATATACAGAAAATGTATTTATGCGGCTTTCGCATTTTGAAGAAAAACGCAATAAACGAAAGCGCCGCTATCGCAAACAGGAAAAACATATACAGATACGGCACATTGAACGTCAAGCCGGAAGAATCATTCGTACCCAGCTCCTGATTAACTATACGCTGTGCAAGTACAAACTCTGCTCCGGTAAGGAGCGCAAGCCCTTTCAACCCGTAATACAGCGCCATAATGATAAAAACCGATCCCGACGGTATCACAGCCATCCAGAAAGCTGCATGGAAATGCTTCATCAGGTTTTTATACTTCTGATGATTTATGCGAAATTCCTCTTCTCTTTTTAGTGAAGCCATGAAACACCCCTCCGTTCAGGCGTCATAAAAATTCATCAAAAATTCGGATATGAAAGCATATGCGAAAGGATCGCCAGATTTGCCGCAGCTTCAACACATGGCACTGCTCTCGGAACAACGCACGGATCGTGTCTTCCCTTTATTTTAAGAGTTTCATTCTTCATGGATGAAAGATCGACGGTCGCCTGCTCCTTTGCAATAGACGGCGTAGGCTTGAACGCAACGCGGAAAACTATCGGCATTCCGGAAGAAATTCCGCCCAGTATGCCTCCGTGATTATTTGTTTTTGTAAGTACATGACCAAATTCATCAACATAAAATTCATCATTGTTCTGGCTTCCCAGCATCTCCGCTACCTTGAAGCCGGCGCCGAACTCTATGCCCTTTACTGCCGGTATCCCGAATACAAGCTGAGCTATGCTGTTTTCCAGACCTTCAAATATAGGTGAACCTATACCTGCCGGAACATTAGTTACGATACATTCAACTATTCCGCCAAGGCTGTCCATGGATTCCCTTGCCTTAGCGATATCGTTTGTCATGGCTGTTCCCTTTTTATCGTTGATAGTCGGGAATTTTTTATGTCTCAGGGCAATTATATCCTCACGGGAAACTCCGCAGGGGTCAAACCCGGTATCCTTTATATTGTGTATCTGCAGGATATGCGCTCCGGTATAGATCCCTCTCCGTTCCAGTATCTGACCGCATACAGCTCCCGCAAAACAGAGCGGAGCGGTAAGACGTCCGGAAAAATGACCTCCGCCGCGGACGTCGTTGAAGCCCTTATATCTAAGCGCTCCCGTATAATCGGCATGACCCGGACGGGCGAGCTTGGAAATATTGCTGTAATCCTGAGAATGTGTATCGGTATTGTTTATGAACGCTGCCATAGGAGTTCCGGTAGTGTAGTTATTGTATATTCCCGAAATTATATTCGGCATATCGCTTTCACGGCGCTGAGTTGAGGTAGCGTCCTTTTTGGGAGCTCTCCTTGCCATAAAATTGCGAAGTTCCTCCGCATCGATATATTCGCCCGACGGGAGCTTGTCAAGAACTACGCCTATAGCAGGTCCGTGAGATTCGCCGAAGATAGATACAGTGATATTGTGGTTCCAGAATGAAGACATTTTTTTGGCTCCTTTCATTTTGACGGGAAATTCCCGCAGATTTTATCTTATCCAATAATTTCAAATTTTCCGCCAAGGGATCTGAAATCATCAAAAAATCCCGGATAACTCTTGTTCACAGCCTCTGCTCCTTTTATGATAACCGGAGCTTCCGACGAAAGCGCCGCTATTGCGGCAGACATAACTATCCTGTGATCGTGACAGGAATCCACCGTTCCGCCGGAAAATTTTCTGATAGGCTCTATGGTAAGGGAATCGTCTCCTGCCGTTATCTTTCCGCCGATAGCATTGAGCTGGCGCGCAACATCGGCAAGGCGGTCGCTCTCTTTTATCTTCAGCCTTGCAGCATTTACTATACGGCTGGTCCCGTTTGTAAAGCAGCCCAGCACGGTAAGTATGGGCACCAGATCGGGAATATCTCCCACGTCGGCGGTAAACGGCCGCATATTTATGCCGCAGGAACGGATTATATCCACTATTGCTTTATCTCCCTGAGCCGTATCAGGATCAAGGTTCTTTATGGTGATCTCCGAACCGAGAGCGTCGGCAACATAGAAAAACGCAGCCTGCGAATAATCCCCCTCCACACTTATATCACAGGGACGGTATTTCTGTCCGCCCTTTATATGATATTCCGGAAGTCCGTCATGTTCCGTTTCTTCGATCTCAATGCCAAAATTTTTCAGTGCGGATATGGTCATATCAACATACGGCTTTGACTGGAGTAAAGACGTTAGCTTTACAGTAGAGTCGCCCTCGCAGAGCGGCAGCGCGTAAAGCAATCCTGTAATAAACTGGGAAGAAATATCGCCCTCCATAAGAAATTCCCCTGCCGAAAGCCTTCCCTGCATATGGAGTGGAAGCCCTCCCTGTGGTGTAAAGGTTATTCCCTTGGCAGGCAGTTCTCTTAAATATGGCGTTATCGGGCGCTGAGGAAGTTTAGCGTGTCCAAGAAATGTAGTCTCCGTTCCCAGTGCGGCGGCTATAGGTATAACGAACCTGAGTGTTGCGCCGCTTTCGCAGCAGTCGATCTCCGCTTTTTCGGGAGGGATCTTTATTCCCTTAACGGTAAAAGTTCCGTTTTCATTGAAAATATTTGCGCCGAGCGCTTCCATTGCAGCCGCGGAGACGCTTATATCGTTTGAAACGGTTATATTGGAAATTTCAGATACGCCGTCAGCAAGAGCGGCGGCTATTATCATTCTCTGTGAATAAGCCTTTGACGACGGAGCGTGTACCGTTCCTATAAGTTTTGTAGGATAGACTTTGATATCCATAGATCGCATGTTCCTTTCAATCCTGTTTAAGAAATTCCGTAAATTCCCCTACCGTCATCTTTACCGCAGACGATACGCCCGCTTCGGAGCAGATTATTATATTTATATTGCCGCCGGAGCGTTTCTTGTCGTTCATGCAGGCTTCTCCAAGCTGACATGGCAGCGGCTCCACGTCTATCTTCAGGTGATATTTTTCAAGGCATTCTGAAAGCTGTTCGGTAAGACCTGCTGCGCACATTCCTCTCTTTTCGGCGAGGGAAGTTATCATTTCCATTCCCTTTGCCACAGCCATTCCGTGGGATATTCCGGTATAATTATAATACTGTTCTATGGAATGTCCGAGCGTGTGTCCGAAATTGAGCAGCATACGCTCGCCTTTTTCGCACTCGTCCGCTTCTACGACGTCGCGCTTTATGGAAACACATTCCGCAATGATATCTGTAAGGGCTTCCTTGTTTTTGCGGAGTTCTTCCGCTGTATATGTTCCCAGCTTTACAAGCAGTGAAGCCGATTTTATCATACCGTATTTTACCACTTCGCCCATGCCGTCTATGAAAAACTCGTCGGTAAGGGTATCAAGGGTATCCATATCCGCAAGCACAAGTTTAGGCTGTTTGAAAGCGCCTACAAGATTTTTTCCTCCGGGAAGATCTATTCCGGTTTTTCCTCCTACGGAAGAATCCACCTGCGCCAGAAGAGATGTGGGTATCTGTACAAAATCAATACCGCGCAGGTATGATGCGGCAGCAAAGCCGGTCATATCTCCGGTGACGCCTCCCCCGAGAGCGATAAGACAATCAGTTCTTGTAAAATGATTTTCGCAGAGAAAATTCCATATTTTAACGAGAGTTTCAGAATTTTTGGACGCTTCTCCATGCGGAAAAACATATCTGCAAACCGAAAATCCCTCTTTTTCAAGCGAAGCGGCAACTCTGTCGCCATATATTGCGTTCACGTTATCATCTGTAATGATCCCGAGCTTTACAGCTTTGGTAACATCTTTTACATAGCTTCCGCACAGATCTATAAGTCCGCGCCCGATAATGACGTCATAAACGCCGGAAGCCTTTACGGTAATTCTTTTAACATTCATAAGATCAGTCCGATCATTAAAATTCAGGCTGAGAAGATCACTTTCCGATAGTTCTTCCCAGATATGCGGTTATATCCTTTATTTTCTTCATTATATCGGCAAACTTTACCGGTGTGAGTTGCTGACCGCCGTCAGAAAGAGCGCTCTTTGGATCGTTATGAACTTCGATCTCCAGAGCGTCTGCTCCTGCCACAACAGCCGCAAGAGACATAGGCTCGATCAGCGATACTATTCCTGTGGCGTGAGACGGGTCAACACACACGGGAAGGTGTGATTTCTGCTTGAAAAGCGGCACGGCTGACAGGTCAAGAGTATTTCTCGTCATAGTCTCAAAGGTGCGTATGCCTCTTTCGCAAAGGATAACGTTCATATTGCCCTCCGCCATTATATATTCGGCGGACATAAGGGTCTCCTCCATGGTATTGGCAAGTCCTCTTTTAAGAAGTATGGGCTTATCGCTTCTTCCGAGAAGTTTCAGCAGACGGAAATTCTGCATATTCCTTGCGCCTACCTGTATAACGTCCACATCTGCAAAAAGGTCTATATCAGCGCAGTCCATTATCTCGGTGACGATAGGAAGTCCTGTCTCGTTTCTTGCCTTGATAAGAAGTCTTATGCCTTCCGCTCCCAGTCCCTGAAAGGAATAGGGAGAGGTCCTCGGCTTAAAAGCTCCTCCGCGGAGCATTGTTGCGCCCGCTTCCTTGACAGCTATTGCCGTGGTAATGACCTGCTCTTCGCTTTCTACCGAGCAGGGACCTGCGATCACCTGCAATGAACCGTTGCCGATGATAGTATTCTTTACCGGTATCACGGTATCGTCCGGGTGGAACTTACGGTTGGCTTTTTTGTAAGGCTCCTGAACTCGTCTTATATTTTCAACGCAGTCCTGCGCGAGGATATTTTCAATATCTATCGCCGAGGTATCGCCTACAAGACCTATAATATTCTGGTTCACACCTTCGATATGATTAATGCTGACGCCCTGTGCTTTGAGGTTATCTTCCAGTCTGCGGACCGATTCCGCCGGAGCGCCTTTTTTAAGAATAATGATCATTTTTATTTCCTCCGAAATGCAAGAATTGAATATTTAAACCGAGCCGGACAGTAAAGATCGCGCAGATCATAGAGTTCCGGCAATATTCTGCAAACAAAAAAGTCTGTGACAATCAAAATTGCCGCAGACAGTTTACATACACGCCCAAAAGCCACATTCTGTTATCGGCAATATATTTTTCTGAAGCATGGAAAATAAGCCCCATAGCCAAAATAAAAGCCTGTGCCTGCAAAAAATATAAAGCTAAACAAACCCGGTACAGAATCAAAAGCTTTCATATTTTTACTCCAAATTGAAAAAATCAAATTCTAATCAATTATACACCTTTTTCCGCTCTTTGTCAATAGTTTTGATGAAAAAACATACAATTTCCCTGTTTTCAGCCCATAAGATCGGAGTATCCCTTGTGAGATACTTTGCGGACAGGGTGCTGTCATGCCGTTTCAGCCCGGAGCTTATCCTTCTTTTTATATCTGTATGAGATGACCGGCACTGCGATCAATGTGAACAGTATGGTCAAAGCCGCTTCAAAAACGGCAAGATCCATGATTTTATTTTCATATTTCAGCGAAATATCATAATTTCCCGCCGGAACATCAAACGTTACATAACCGTCCTTGTCGCCCGATATGGAGATCTCCGAAGTATTTCCGTCCCTATCTGTGATATAAGCCTTATAATGCGGTTCATAGGTCATAGCAACAGTCACCGGCGTTGACACTTCAAAATCGGTATGGAATGAAAGTTCGTCCAACAAAGTATCCAAGGGAAGCTCTTCCATATTTCCGTAGGAGCAAACAGGTCTTACGCCGTCAAGCTCTATAAGCTGCATGCCCTCAAGCCACGACACTGTACGCACAACCTTTATGCGGCTGTTCATATCGTTCAGCAATGCCGTAAACTCATCTACAAGGTACAGATCGTCGCTTGTGACCAGAACATATTTTACTCCGTTATTTATCATCTGTTCTTCAAATTTATCAAAATACGCTTTATCATTCCGCATATTATCTATATTGGTCACAGCGCTGTTCATCATATTGCTGAACATACCTTCGTAAATAACATCCTGCAATATTGCATTGCTTTGCTCAAATCCCTCCGCAGAAAATGTATTGTCATATCCGCCAAGAGAAAAAAGCCCGTACAATGTACAATAATTCTTTGTAAGTCCATAAGCGCATATAGAAGAAGATTTATTCATAGATGTCTCCAAATCACTGTCAATATGCACTGACATTGTTAAAAATCTATAATTTTTATCAATATCAAGTTCGTCCAGAATTGCCGTTACCTCTTTTTCGCTTTTGCGGAAATGCTGATAGTCATATTTGTCATTGTTTATATAATCATGCCGTCCGGAATATATTATAAAGCAGACATTCATTAAAGAAACAGCAATACATACCGCAGATACACGATAAAGAACTTTCAGAATTTTTCCGTTTATACGGTCAAACATATATGCTCCCGTAACTATAAGTATGGGAATAAAAATAAATGCACATTTATATAAAAACCTGAATTGATTTATTACCGGTATAAATGACAGTATCCATGCTACAAGTCCGGGATAACCCAGTGAAAAAAGCACAAAAAAGAACCCTGCAAACATAAAAGCGTGTATAATAAGTTCTTTTTGCGAAAAATTCTTTGCTGCCATGTTTTTGCACATAGCAAGTATATATAATATGACTGCTGCAATATAAACCACGATCGGCAGCATTACACATACAGAAGCCAAGCAAAGAAAAATACAAATATCAAGAGATCTTCCGGATATCATAAAATGTTTCTTTGAACATACACTGACTATAAAAATTATTATCAGGGTCAATAATGCAGGTATTATTGTAAGATCAGGTTTTGGGACTGTATAATACTGAAACAGCATAAGGAATATTATTCTGAACGAAAAAATATAAGCAGATACTGCAAAAAAATAACATATATTTTTTTTGTATTTGTCTCCCCTTACACTAATATATTTTTCGTCAATAATTTTTATTTTATTTTTTATATTTAATAATATTTTTTTGTATATTCCGGGAAAAAAGACCGGTACCGACAGCCATGCAAATATTCCAAGTCCTAAATTATTTTCATAGTATGCTCTGCCATATATCTCAGGTCTGAAAATCATTATATTGAACGGATCAAATATATCAAAAGAATCTATTGCTGCATCTATAAACATTGATTCTTCAATTATATCATAACGATCTGCCGAAACTGATAATAAACATAAAAGGAACGACATTGAAAGCAAGATAAAAATAAATATATTTGCCAACATTCGCAGTACTGATCTTAAATTTCTGTCCTGTACGGCATATACGACCTGAATAATGCAGTATAACATTACATAATAACAGCTGTACTGAGCATGTCCCATAAGCAATGAAAACGCAAGAATTATCCCCGGTACGAACCATTCGGTCCTGTGTCCGCGGACATTCATCATCACCCATATCAGAAAAGGAATAAAAAAATAATTATTGAATGTAAAATAATAAAAAGTATATTCAAAAAAAATTGGTGAGATCGAATATGTCAGCAGCGCCGTTATTATAACGCCTTTTTTAAGCGAAAAATCTTTAAGCACATTATAAAGGGCAATATTCCCAAGGCAGTACATAAGCCATATATATGCAGTAATGGTCGTTATGTTCCCCGAAAAAATACACCTGCTTATAAAATGCGATATGTACATAAACGGATTAAGAGTTCCATAATATCCGCTTGAAAATATATCTAATCCTTTATACTGATAAAAATCCCAATATGGTATGCCATTCCCGTCAAATATCTGATCGAATCCGCTTTGTATCACAGGTCCCCACTGAGTTATATTATCATCTGCGTAAAACACATCTTTATTTCCTGCAAGAAGTATAACAAATATCAAAATGGAATATAATATTATTCCTGTGATCCAAAAAACTTCATTTCGTTTTCTTTCAGACGGCATTTTATTTTTCCTCCGGAATTATATTCGCTTTGAAATCATTTTCTGATATTTTATCATCAATTTTCGGTTTTTTTCTGCATGAAAAATAAACAACAGCAGCGAAAATTATCGTAAGCAGAATTACTGCGCCGGCTTCATAAACTGCCATATCCATCATTTTATTTTCATATTTCATCGTAACGTCATAATTTCCTGCCGGAACATCAAACGTTACATAACCGTCCTTGTCGCCCGATATTGAGATCTCCAAAGTATTTCCGTCCTTATCCGTGATATAAGCCTTATAATGCGGTTCATAGGTCATAGAAACAGTCACCGGTGTTGATACTTCAAAATCGGTATGGAATGAAAGTTCGTCCAGCAAAGTGTCCAATGGAAGCTCTTCCATATTTCCGTAGGAGCAAACGGGTCTTACGCCATCAAGCTCTATCAGCTGCATACCCTCGACCCATGGCACTGTACGCACAACCTTTATGCGGCTGTTCATATCGTTCAGCAATGCCGTGAACTCATCTGCAAGGTACAGATCGTCGCTTGTAACCAGAACATATTTTACTCCGTTATTTATCATCTGTTCTTCAAATTTATCAAAATATGCTTTATCATTCCGCATATTATCTATATTGGTCATAGCGCTGTTCATCATATTGCTGAACATACCTTCGTAAAAAATATCCTGCAATATTGCATCGCTTTGCTCAAATCCTTTCGCAGAAAATATATTGTCATATCCGCAAAGCGAAAAAAGCTCGTACAATGTACAATAATTCTTTGTAAGTCCATAAACGCATATAGAAGAAGATTTATTTGTATATGACTTTAAAACATTATCAATATGCCCTGAAATTGTTAAAAATCTGTAATTTTTATCAATATCAAGTTCGTCCAGAATTGCAATTACCTCATTTTCGCTCTCACGATAATGCTGATAGTCATATTTATCATTGTTGATATATTCATGCTGTCCGGAATATATCACATAACAAACATTCATTAAAGAAACAGCAATGCATACCGCAGATACACGATAAAGAACTTTCAAAAATTTCCCGTTTATGCGGTCAAGCATGAACGCACCTGTAACTATAAGTATCGGAATAAAAATAAATGCACATTTATATAGATATCTGAACTGATTTATTACAGGTATAAGCGATAGTATCAATGCCACAATTCCGTAATATCCCAATGAAAAAAGCACAAAAAAGAACCCTGCAAACATAAAGGCGTGTATAATGAGTTCTTTATCGGAAAAATTTTTCGCCGCCGCATTTTTTATCATTTTGCGGATGTACAATACAACAGCAAAAATGTAAACTGCAAACGGCAGCAGCATACATATTGATGCAGTACATAAAAAAATACAAAGATCCAGTGATTTTTCACTTATCATAAATTGTTTCTTTGAAAGTATGCTGATTATAAAAGCTGCTATAACAACGACCAGAACAGCTATTATCGTAATATCAGGATTATCCAGAACGTAATATTCAAACAATGATAAAAAAATCATTCTGAGTGAAAAAATATATGCCATTACCGCCAAAAAGTAATGCATTGTTTTACAATATCGTTCTCCTTTGACTTTTATAAATTTATCATTGATATAATATATCTTGCTTTTTACAAATGAACGGAATTTTTTATATTTTTCCGGAAAAAATACCGGTATTGACAGCCACACAAATATCCCTAATCCGAGATTGTGATAAAAACGATCTATCCCGTATTTTCCTACAGTTAAAGGGACTATGTTAAAAAGATCAAATACGGTAAAAATATCTATCTCCATGCTGATAAAAGAATCTGTGGGATCACTTGCTAATACTACGCTGCGATATTCCGATACAGCCATTGATGCCATTAGCTGAAAAGCTGAAAGTAAAACAAAAAAAGCAATATTCAGCAGCATTTTCAGTATAGGCTTAAAGTTTTTTTCCTGAACAGAAAAAACAACTTGTATTATACAATACACCATTACATAATAACAGCTTTGCTGAACATGACCCATAAGCAATGAAAATGCAAGGATCACTCCGGGAACAAACCATTCGGTCTTATTATTTCTGACGTGCATTATGATCCATATCATAAATGGTACAAAAAAATAATTATTGAAATAAAAATAAAAATCTATATATTCAAAAAACATTAATGATGTTGAATATGTCAATACAGCAATAACAATTGTAGTTTTACGAAGTGAAAAATCCTCAAGCACTTTATAGATCGTCAGATTGCCAAGGCAGTACATTATCCATTTGTAAACATTAAGAGTTTCTATCTGACCTGCCAAAATAAATCTCGATATAAAATATGAAATATACATAAACGGATTAAGAAATCCATAATATCCGCTTGAAAATATATCTAATCCTTTATACTGATAAAAATCCCAATATGGTATGCCTTTTCCGCTAAATATCTGTTCAAATCCCTTATTGACTACAGGTCCCCACTGCATGATATCATCACTGGCATAAAACGCATCTTTATTCCCTGCAAGAAGTATAACAAATATCAAAAGGGAATATATTACTATTCCCATACCCCAGAATATACTGTTTATCTTTCTGTTTTTCTCCATTGTTTTCTCCCCTATCAATTGTTTTCTTCCCGATCAGAATTTTACTATGCAGTATACCGACGCCCCGGAAGCCGACGCCGCTTGTATACCGGTCTGCGAGTCTTCAAATATAACGCACTCCGACGGCTCTGCTTCAAAAAAATTCATGGCATAAATATAGCCGTCCGGAGCCGGTTTCTGATTTTTTACCTTTTCCTGTGTGACAAGAAGGTCAAATAATTCCTCACGATCAAAATATTCAAGCAATTCCCTTGTATTTGCCTCAGAAGCCGTTGTTACGATACACAATTTTGTACCGTTATTTTTCATAAGCTCCGCCATGGCAAATAAATTATCATTGCACTTTATATCGGAAAAATAACTTCTGTAACATTTTATTTTTTTGTCGTGTATCTCTTTAAGCCTGTTTTCCGGTACTCCGAGCTCGGGCAGAAAATGCCTGTAATTCCTGCTCATACAGTGTTCGGCAAAATATTTTTCATCTACCGGAAATTCATCTCCGCAGGCTTCTTTATAGGCAAGATAATTGGCTTTTACGGTATCGAAAAGCGTACCGTCAAGATCGAACATCGCAAGTTTTATCTTCGGAATACCGTTCATTTTCAATAAACTCCTCAAAAACATCATTTATGACCAGCATCATTCCGGCATAGAACATTGCTGCGCGGCTGCCGTCGTGATTTATTTTGTATGGCATAAGTCTGAACCAGTGTATTATTTCATGGAAATAAATGCTCTTTACCCTGTCTCTGCCGAAATGCCCGAACATATAGCCGCGCATATTCATATACAGAGCGTCATATGCCGCCGAACGGGTCATTCTGAATGATATCTTGTTATCTGTAACGTTCACCTTGTCCGTATGCATAAGAAATTCATACCCTCCGTGAAGCGACTGCAAAAGTTTTGCATAGTCAAGATCGGGAGAATTATGTATATTTCCGCCGTTAGGGTCTATAAGATAATATTTTTTAGGATAATTTCCGTTATAAATTATATTTTCTATTGTCAGATCTCCATGGATATCGGAATAATAATCATTCCCGAAAATTTCTTTCCAGAAATCAGCCGATAAGAAGCTGTCCATAAATACCGGAAGATTTTTTATCTCCCTGCCGTTTACGAATATCGTGTCATATGCCATAAGATTTTTTATCTGCGGAGCTGATGTTATTTTTTTAAGATTTGCGGTCACCTTGGAATCCACATATTTCCCGATCGTATCCGCATCTGCTCTTGAAGAAACATGAGATGAATAATTCCTTTCAAGGTCGCCGATAACGTTCATAAGTATTTCCCACGAAAGTTCTGCGGGCGCTGAATGTATGTAATCAAAAAATCCTATAGACGCGCTCAGATACGGCATATCATACCAGCAGAACTGTTCCTGCTTTTCAACATTGCAGATATCTGTAACATACAGATCCTTTGAATTGCTCCTGAGCCATTCGACCTGACCGTAAAGTTTTTCGCCGTCTGCGCCGAAAGCATATTTCCTAAAGAGCATGTCCCCGTTCTTTATGCACATAAGGGTGGTGGCATTTGAACCTGCGGAACAGTTGCGGACGATCGTTACGTCCTTATTTATCGCAAGGAAAGAATTTATATAGCTTTTATCCCTGATATCGGAAAAATAAACACACAGAAAGTCCAGACGGCTGTTCGGTGAAGTATACGGTATGATAAGTTCCGGCTCTCGTTCCGAGGTTTTTGAAAAAAGTTTTCCTATAACGGCTGCCATGGCAAAAAGCAGCAGGCTCGTCAGTGCATTATACGCCAGAAGTATAGCCGGAAAAGAATTTTCCGTACCTATACTTCCTATAAAAGAAACTATAGTGCTTGACGGCGACGCAAACATAGCATTGAAAACCGTTATGGCGTCGTTTCCCGAAGCCGCTCCCAGAAGATAGTACGAAAGGATATAGCATACCCACATACACGCTGTTCTCAGCAGAAGGACCGGCTTATTTATCCTGTGCAGGATATTCCTGAAAGTACATATGCACGACCAGACAAATCCAAGCAGCCAGAGCTGTATTTTTTCATTGAACACTGATGATACCAACAATACCGCCTTTTTCAAAGGCTTGCTGAATGTTGTTGCCCAGACCGCAAGCAGCACAAGGACTACGGCTCCGATCCCGTAAATTATCAGTTCACGGGGCTGTCCGAACGTTCCGGAAATATAAAAGAACAGGTAAAACAGTGCAACTATAAAAACATCCATAAGACGGTCGACGATTATAGTCGCAAGTGCAAAAGCCGTTTTATTGGTGAGTTTTTTTCCGGTAACAGCCGCTCTTATCACGTCTCCGATATGGAAAGGCAGCAGCAGGTCTGTCATATATCCCAACGACATGGCTCGAAGCAGCAATGCGTCAGACGTATCTTCATATACCGAAATAAAACTTTTCCACCGTTTTGTTCTGAACATATGCCCTGCAGCGACCATTACGACCGCTGCGGCAAATAAAAGACCATTCATACAAGCTCCTCAAATTCCAAGCGCTTTTCCGCTTCCTTATATTCTTCGGGAGTGCCGAAAGAAATATGATGATCGGTCCTCAGTATTCCCGCTGTAAGACCTTTTTCTATCATGCAGTTATAAACTCCGCTCATAAAATATTCACTGTAGCCGCATTTTTCAAGATATATTTCCGCATTTTCCAAAAATGTACGGACATTCCTGAAATAATATGCTCCGCATATCGCGTCATTGCTGATGACCTGTTTTTCCGCCGTTTTTACGACCTTTCCTTCATCATTGCACGCCGCATAGCTGAATTTGGGCGAATCTGACTCAAACGTCAGAAGAAGTCCGTCAAAACGTTCTGCGTCCTTATCATTCAAATATGTAAGTTTATCGCAGCGGAACATATGGTCACAGTCGTTGAATATCACCGGTATATCGTCGTTTATTTTTTTTACGCCTTCCATGCAGGTAAGCACCGCTCCCCCGAGAACGTGGTCAATAACGACTATATCCGCATCAGGAAATAATTCAAGTATCCTGCCGCTGATATTGAAATTTTCTATATGCTCTTTCAGCACAACAAAAGTTACGTCGCACCGGGGCATAAATTTAAGCACCGACATTGCCGACCAGTAAAAAAACGGTTTTCCGTGAATTTCTATAAGCGGCTTTGGAATAACGAAGCCGTTGTCGAAGAAGCGCTGTCCGCGTCCTCCCATAGGCATTACAAGATGAAGTTTATCCATAAAATGCACGCCCTTTATACAATTAATTATTCCATATCAGATACGGCTCAGCATTGCACATTCCGAATCTATCATTCTGCGGAGACCTTCCTCCATACTTACCTCAGGGATCCACCCGTAAGTTTCCCTTGCATATGTATTGTCACAAAGCGAGTATTTATTTATCTCATGGTTGAGTACAGATGTCTTTATAGGGTAAACGCCGCTGTAGAGATCAGGATATTTTTCCCAATAATGTTTATCATCGGCATATTCCGCCGGGATATTTTTTCCCATTATCCCTGAGGCTATGGCATACATTTCATTTACCGAATAATTTTTATTTGAAGATACATTGACGCAGTCAAAGCCCTCATGTTCCCTTACCATTATTGCAAGACGGATAAGATCGTCAACGTATATATAATCCCGTCTTTGTTTTCCGTCGGAATGGAACACCGGAGTCCGGTCATAATAAAGCTCTCTTATCATATATCCTACAAAAGGCGGCTGTTTTCTCAGGCAGTCAACATGAGGTCCGTAAACATTGGCAAACCTCAGGCAGGTAATGTTCATGCCGTACGTTCTGCAATATGATTCACAAAATCTTTCTGCCGCATACTTTGTATTCGGGTATATAAGAGTAGGAGGCGCAAAACTTTTTTCAACGGTAGGAAATTCCGTTTCATTTTCATACATGGCATTCGTGCTTGCAAAAATGATCTTTCTTACGCCGTATTTTCTTGCATTTTCAAGAATGTTCACAGTTCCGGTAACATTGACGTCAAGCGCTTCCTGCGGATCAGTCTGGCAGTCCGGCAGCGGCGCTATTCCGGCAATATGGTAGACATAATCAATATCTCCCTTTTCAAACAATCCGGCAATGCCTTTTCTGTCGCGGATATCCATTGTTATTATCTCCTCAGAAAAATCATGGTCGTCAAATGTAAGGTTATCCTTTTTGCCGTATGAAAAATTGTCGATAAGTACAAGTTCCTCGCCGTTCTGCCAAAGCCTGTGGGCAAGCTGTGAACCGATAAATCCGGCTGCGCCGGTAATAAGCACTTTCATATCTTTACTCCGTTCTCAAAAATTATTTTATATGTATATTCCTTTATTTTATTTTCTCTCATATCAGATTCCATAAATTCTTTTTTATGGAATACATATTGGGCAAGCATTTTAAGCAGCGATACCGAAAAACCTACAAGCTTATTGTTTGAGACCTGATCTTCCTCGCGCCATGTTATAGGTACAAACTTCATTGTGAGCTTATGATAGTCATATGCAAGAAGCATAAGATCATTAAAATACAGCTTATCCGGATATTTATAGAAAAATCCCGACTTCAGCGGTTCTGTCCTGTACATATTCAGTCCCGAACCCAGATCGGTTATCTTTCTTCCGAGCACGATAGAAAAAAGCAGGTTAAAACCGTAATTGCCGAATATCCTGAGCTTTGAGTACCCCTTTATCACCGAACCTTTCATAAAACGTGAGCCGAGGATACAGTCATATTTTCTGTATATCCTTTTTTCAAGCACCGGGAGGAAATCCCTGATATCAGCCTGATCGTCGCCGTGAAGGACTATAACATAATCAAACCTGTTTTTAAGCGCATAATTGAACGCCGTTTTATGCGAACCGCCCAAATTGTAATTGCTGTCGTTATTAATGATCCTGCATGGCGGCAGAGAATGTTCCGAAAGATATTTTTTTGCCGCTTCAACGGTATTATCGGTGCTAAGGTTATTGACGATAATAACTTCGCTTATGTATCCCGACACCCTGCCCTCAAGTTGGGCAAGGACTCTTGTTATCTGCTTTTCGCAGTTATATGCCGGAATAAATACAAGTATCCTGTCTTTTGCCATAATATCCCTCCGTATTTCATATACGCTCGGAAATAAAGCGCATAACAAAAAAATTGCAAGTCATAGTCAATGGTGTTATAAGCACCTTGCACACAAGTTTGCTGTATCTTAACAGCAGTTCAAATTCAAAATGCGTATGTATAAGACCGTTAAAAAGATCTCCCAGTTCCGACACAAGGAATATCAGGACAAGCTGATAAATTATATATGCGCCGTACTTTACCGGCAGCGGCAGAGTACTCCTGCTTTTTTCAAAGATCTTATGCGTGGAAACTATGAACACAAAAGTTGCTCCTATAAGGGAACTTAGAAAGTTCGCACGCATTACGCTGAACTCAAATACCTGCGTCATTATCGTATATGCAGTAAAATCCATAATAAAACCTATACCGGAAGTGAAAAAAAATTTTACTGCTTTTTTCAGCAATGACGCCGCTTTGCCGTCCATGGAACTTCCCCTCCGTAAATTTTGTACATACACGTGAAATTATATCACAAAAGTATAAAAAAGTCAATATTTTTTTACGCATAAATGCCGCGCACGGATATTTCCATGCGCGGCTGATAAAAATTTGCGGATATCAGGTTCACATATCGTATACTTCATCCGATCTGAGGATAGTAAAATTATTCTCCGAAAGGGCTTCAAGGGCACGGTCGTTATTGTCTACCCTGAGAATAACATATGCCTGATTTTCAGACTTGGAAATAAATGCATACATATATTCCACGGAAATATTTGCGGAATAAAGACATTCCACCACGTCGGAAAGTCCGCCGGGAGTATCGTTTATGCCTATTGCTATAACATTTGTTATAGACACTGTGCAGCCTGCTTTTTTAAGTACGTCGCACGCAGCATCAGGCTTGTTGACAATAAGCCTGAGTATGCCGAAATCCTTTGTATCCGCAACGGACAGCGCGCGGATATCAATATTGTTTTCCGCAAGCAGCTTTGTTACTTTGCTGAGTCTGCCGGGTTTGTTTTCAACGAAAATCGAGATCTGCTTAATGAACATAATTATCCCTCCTGTTAATCGTGAAGTTTTCTCTTGTCAATAACTCTTACTGCTTTGCCCTCGCTTCTTGCAATGGTCTTAGGCGGAACAAGATGAACTTTCGGGTTGATGCCGAGTATGGTCTTGATGGCATAAACAAGGTCTTTTTCCTTCTGCTGGATATCCTTGATAACGTCGGAGAACTGCTCGTCCGGCATTTCAACATAAACATCAAGAGTATCGGTGTTATTCACACGGTCGACCTCGATCTGATAGTTTGGAGCGTAGCCCTGCTCGATAAGCACAGTTTCGATCTGTGACGGGAATACATTTACCCCGCGGATGATAAGCATATCGTCGCTTCTGCCCAGAGGCTTG
>CANQZR010000004.1 GCA_947628405.1 uncultured Clostridia bacterium | reverse complement strand
CCGGTCGAAGGCAGCGGTATGCCTATGTCGGCTACACTCGGCCCCGGAATACTTTCAAACATTTTTGACGGGATCGAGCGCCCTTTAAAGCAGATCGAAGCGCTGAGCGGAGCATTTATTTCTGAGGGAGCAAATGTTTCGGCTCTTGATACTTATAAAAAATATGATGTAACGATAACCGTTTCGGAAGGAGATCAGCTCAGCGGCGGAGATATTTATGCGACCTGTCCCGAAACGCCTGTTATAGAGCATCGCTGTATGGTCCCTCCGAATTTGTCGGGAAAGGTAATATGGACGGCTGAAAACGGTCAGTATTCTGTCAATGATAATGTTGTAAAGATAAGGACCGAAACCGGAGAAATACATGAACTGACCTTATGTCAGAAATGGCCTATCAAAAAAAGCAGACCGTTTAAAGAACGTCTGCCTATAAGTAAACCGCTTATTACCGGTCAGAGAATAATAGATACCATACTTCCTATTGCAAAAGGCGGTACTGCGGCTGTACCGGGCGGCTTCGGAACGGGCAAGACAATGACACAGCATCAGCTTGCAAAATGGTGTGACGCTGATATCATCGTTTATATAGGCTGCGGAGAACGAGGCAACGAAATGACGCAAGTTCTTGAAGAATTTTCCGAACTTGTTGACCCGAGAACGGGAAAGGCTCTTACGGACAGAACGGTCCTTATAGCCAATACGTCAAATATGCCTGTTGCTGCGCGTGAAGCGTCGATATATACGGGAATAACTCTTGCGGAATATTATAGGGATATGGGATATCATATTGCTATAATGGCTGATTCAACTTCACGTTGGGCGGAAGCGCTCCGTGAAATAAGCGGACGTCTTGAAGAAATGCCTGCTGAAGAGGGTTTTCCGGCATATCTTCCGTCAAGGATCTCTGAGTTCTATGAACGGGCGGGGTATGTTCAGTCACTTAACGGAGCAGAGGGTTCGGTAACTATAATAGGAGCTGTATCTCCGCAGGGTTCTGACTTTTCCGAGCCTGTTACGCAGAACACAAAGCGTTTTGTACGGTGTTTCTGGGCTTTGGATAAATCTCTTGCTTATGCGCGTCATTATCCTGCTATAAACTGGAATGACAGTTATTCCGAATATATAGACGATCTGACAAACTATTATGACGAAAATGTCAGCATTGATTTTCTTAAATATCGTCAGAGCATCTCAAATATCCTGCTTGAAGAAAATAAGCTGATGGAGATAGTAAAACTTATCGGTTCAGATGTTCTTCCGGAAGATCAGAAACTGGTTATTGAGATCGCAAGAGTTGTAAGAGTAGGATTTCTTCAGCAGAATGCTTATCATAAGGACGATACCTATGTTCCGCTTGACAAGCAGTTCAGAATGATGGAAATTATACTTACTCTTTATGATAAATGTAAAAAGGCAGTTGCTTCCGGAATACCGGTAAGCGCAATAACGGAGACAGGAATATTTGAAAAAGTTATAAAAATGAAGTATGATATTCCCAATGATAAGCCGGAAATGTTCAATATGCTTAACGTTGAGATAGGACAGCAGCTTAAAAAAATTACTGCTGAAGCGTGAAAGGAGGTCATATGAATGAGCTTACAATATATAGGATTAAGCGAAATAAACGGACCTCTTGTTGTTCTTGACAATGTGGAAGGCGTTTCTTATGATGAAGTAACGGAGATACGCCTTGATGACGGTACAAAAAGAATAGGCAGAGTTGTAGAAATATCCGGCAGAAAAGCAGTTCTTCAAGTATTTGAGGGAACTAACGGTCTTTCACTTAAAAACACAAAGACCCGTTTTATGGGAAAACCTATGGAAATGCCTCTTTCACCGGAGATACTTGGACGAATTTTCAATGGCGCAGGACGTCCTATTGACGGTCTGGGCGAAATATTTGCCGAAAAGACTGCCGATATAAACGGCAAGCCGCTTAATCCTGTGTCAAGAGCATATCCGAGGAATTATATCCATACCGGAATATCTTCAATAGACGCACTTATGACACTTATCAGAGGACAAAAGCTGCCTATCTTTTCCGGTTCGGGACTTTCTCACAACAAACTTGCGGTGCAGATAGTCCGTCAGGCTAAGATCGCCGAGAACAGCGGACAGGATTTTGCCGTTGTCTTTGCGGCTATGGGTGTAAAAAATGACGTCGCCGACTATTTCCGAAGAAGTTTTGAAGAAAGCGGCGTTCTTCAGAAAGTCGTTATGTTCCTTAATCTTTCAAATGACCCTATCATTGAGCGTATACTTACGCCGCGATGCGCTCTCACGGCTGCCGAATATCTTGCATTTGAAAAGAATATGCATATTCTGGTAATTCTTACGGATATGACTTCCTATGCCGAAGCGGTTCGTGAATTTTCATCATCAAAGGGAGAGATCCCCGGACGTAAAGGCTTTCCGGGATATCTGTATTCGGATCTTGCTTCGCTTTATGAGCGTGCAGGAATAATAAAGGGTTCGGAAGGCTCGGTCACTCAGATACCTATTCTTACAATGCCCAATGATGATATTACTCACCCTGTTCCTGACCTTACGGGATATATCACAGAGGGACAGATAGTTCTGGACAGGGGACTCGATCAGACGGGAGTTTATCCGCCGATATCTGTGCTGCCGTCACTTTCACGTCTGATGAAAGACGGAATAGGCGAGGGTTACACTCGTTCAGATCATGCCGATGTGTCCAATCAGCTTTTTGCCTGCTATGCGAAAGTTATGGATGCACGGGCACTTGCTTCGGTAATAGGTGAGGATGAACTGTCCGAACTTGATAAATCTTATATGAATTTCGGAAAAATGTTTGAGAAGTATTTTATTACCCAGCGTCCTGATGAGAACCGATCAATAGATGAAACTCTTGATCTGGGCTGGAAACTTCTTTCTCTGCTTCCTAAAGCCGCTCTTGACCGTGTAAATGAAAAACTTCTTGAGGAAAAATATGATCCTCACGCTGCGGAATTGTTTGAATAAGATATGATCCTATGAAAGGAGGCGTTATGTGTGGCTGAACAGGTGTTTCCTACAAAAGGTAATCTGCTTAACGCTCAGAAGTCGCTTTCACTTGCAAAGGTCGGTTATGAACTTCTGGATAAAAAAAGAAATATTCTTGTAAGAGAGCTTATGTCTCTTGTGGATAAGGCTAAAGCTATGCGAGGCACTATAGAAGAAACTTATCGCAGAGCCTATTCGGCCTTGCAGATCGCCAATATTTCACAAGGAGTGATCGAGAATATTGCCTATGCTGTCCCTGAGGAAAATT
This sequence comes from uncultured Clostridia bacterium, assembly GCA_947628405.1. Lineage (GTDB taxonomy): Bacteria > Bacillota > Clostridia > Oscillospirales > Ruminococcaceae > RGIG8773. Next base: position 33,688 of record CANQZR010000004.1, on the reverse strand, counting down.
CATTGACTCTTTCAAGCCGCAGCGTAATGGGCTGTGAGCTTCCGAAAATATCAATAGAAGAACAAAAGCCCGTCTTAAATTACGGATTGCAATATACCGATTCAAACGTTGATATGGCATATATCTGCTTTGAAAAGGCAAAATATATGTCAGTTACCCTTGCAGAAGTGGAGAACAGCATATACAGACTGACAAATTCCATACGCAAGACTCAGACAAGGGCAAATGCTTTGCAGAATATAGTTATTCCGCGTTATGAAGGGATAGTTAAATTTATTACAAACAGCCTTGAAGAAAAAGAGCGTGAAGAATTTTCACGCATGAAGGTAATAAAAGCGCAAAAACTGACCAAAAAGAAGTATATTGTAAAGAAAAGATCCAGAATATAATATGTAAGGGGCGAAAACTTTACGCCCCTTTTTTTATGATAAACGAATATTGTCAACTTCTTTTCTGGCTATTTCGGCATTTTCTTCATGCGCATTGACTACGCTGCCGTCCGGCAGAGTTATATTATCTGTGATGATGTTTGTATAATATTTTCCGTTTATCTGCTGTGGGTTGTTTACGTCTATCTGAGCGTAATTCCCATGTTTTATAAGGTTTTTGTACATTATATTCACCCTGCCTTTCGGTCAAAGATAGCTTTTAAGATTATCTATATAGTGTTGTTCCTTTGAAAGCATATCCTTAGCTTCCTGTATCAGTTCAGGCTCGGCGGTAACTGAACGGTTCAAGGCTTTGTTTATCTTTATAACGCCCATATTGGTCCCTTGGATCAGCATTTCTGCAATATGCTGTGTAGAGTTGTCTCTTGCACAATTCATTGTAATGCCCATTGACATCATAGCTTTTGCCATTTTTGAAACCGGTTTGGGAGTCATATTTCGTGCTTTCATCTGGTTTGTAAGCGTGTTTGTCTGGCTGCTGTAGTTAGAAAGCTGCATTCTAAGCTCACCGCGCAGTTTTGTATCGTGTACCTTGGGAAATATTTTCTTTATTGAACCTGTTCCGACTTCAGCATTCTGGTAAAGCGCATTATAAAGCTTGCTTTGATCTGCCATATATTTCATTCCTTTCCTGAAAATCAAACAGCGCTGCAAAAGACCGCAGATATTATACGATCTTTTTGCGGCGCTGCCTGATATTATTATTGCTTGGTCAGTAAAATTTATTTGAGGGATTTATATTGAAATTTTCACGGAAATACTGTATAATATGATAAGAAAGTTTGAAAGGGAATGAACACAATGTCTGAAAGATTTATTTCAAACAAAAAGGAAAATTTTGCCGAAAGATGTGCAAAAGGAATAGGGTATTGGTTTCTCGGAAATTTCATGTGCTTTTTTATCTGTACAGCTACAGCTATAATAATGAGACAGCTTCTGATATTCAGAATGTTTATTGCCTTATGTACTCTTATTATAACCATGGGGTTATATTTTAACTGGGCGCATTACGCCGCAAAGCGCGATAAAAATGTTGTAAAATTCCATAACTCTGAATATGACAAGTATATGCCAGTTAAAATGGCAGTATCCGCACCCATTTTCAGCTATATCATGCTGATATGCCTGTATTTGAGCAAGCTGAATGTTCTGCCGGATATTTTTAATTATTATCTTATGTTAAATATGTGGCTGCGTCCTTTTGTGACCATGTTTACCGGAGATATAGCTATATCGTCTGTTTCGTGGCTTGGAATGGCAGGTATTACGCTGCTTGTGCTGATACAGCCGGCAACTATAGTAGTTACTTATATTCTGACGTATAATGATGTGGACATCAAAAAGATAGTTTTCTATAAAAAATAAGCATTTGCTGTCATACAAGCTGTTTTTCTTTCATAGTATACAATAAAACAAGCTGTTGGAGGAATACTATGAGAAGAATAAAATGGAACGTAGCATTTGTAATTCTTACATTTCTTGCCTGTGTCGGAGTGATATGCTATGCGGCTGTGCAGCTCGACGAAGTGGTAACGGTCGATAACGTAATTGAAGAAAATGATTATGTTATAGTGCTTGATGCAGGACACGGCAGTATGCATTAAGTATAGTCGCTCAAACTTAATTATACAACCAAACGTCTTAAATGTAGTTGCTAAAAACGGACAAAGATTTGTGTTAAATATCCAAATATTTACAATTTGGCACAAATGTTTGCCTGTGCTTTTTTACTTGTAATATTTTGTAAAAAAACAGGGTACCCATTTGTAGTGGGATACCCTGTAAACTTTATTTACTTTACACTTTATTTGCCTAAGATCAAAGACCGAATATCTTCTTCTGACCAAACTTCATTCGATTGAATGTTGTCTCCGTGGTACTTTTTGTAAATTCTAAATGGAGCATCAAGAGAATTATCATAAATTTTTGGTTTAATCACTGTATACACGTCTTCCGTCAGGGTATTCAAGATATGCTCTTTGAGTATCTAAATCATATTTTGCGATAGGTGCTTTATTTTTTTTGCGGAGGGCATTATCTTTTATCATATTGTCTGCAAAAGCCTGAGCTATAACTTTTTCGCCTATATTAGGTCTTGACAAGAGCGGCTTCATAGACGATTTTAATATTATATTGTTGATTTTCTTCCGACGTCTGATTTTCATATAAACACCTCCGTAAGTTCTCATATATATTATACAATATAAGTCACAATAATGTCAATACTAAATCTTGGATTCTTCATCAAGTCCGTTGCACTCACCTAAATTAGGTTTATTTTCCTCCCTCTGCACCACTTCCACAACGACCATTCTCAAATCCCGTTCGCCTTTGGCATATTCCAGTGCTTCATGAAGTCCTGCCATAATACTTTCATATACGCTCATTATCCACCTCTATATTGTCCACCGTACTCACAGCCGGCATTAATTCAAACACCCCTATATCATAGGTGTACACATCTGCACCTTTGTTCGGCATATAGGCAAATGAGTACATATAACAGAATGGCTGCATATCCTTGGTGTCGGCAGGGGAGAGTCTGAAAATCAGATCACCGCTCTCATCAGCGTCTGAACTTGTAAGAACTCGTTTTATGTAAATATTACCACTTGGAGAACCTACGGTAAACAACACACAGTCATTCTCGGACAATTTGACTGCTGTTTTGCTGTTGTCCTGCGGTGTCGTTGAGATTTCGGCACTGTCTCCTCGAGTAAGACGGATAACTTTCATGCCGCATTTGTCAATTATTGTAAACATAACAGACACTATCCTTTGTCAATTTATTTCCATGCTTTCGTCAGACGATTCTTCATCGGAAGATACAGTTTGAACTTCTGTGGTTTGGATTTGCTGCCAATTAAGCCACACATCTTCTTGACCGTTTGGATTGTTCATTTGCCGAAAAAGTATTTCAGAATTTCCTAACAAAACTGAAAAAGCAACCTGAATAGTAACATGAGTATGATTTGGTGTATCATGGACACCATACCTTAGCACCAATATTATACAGGATCTGATGTCTGGGGGTGTATTTTTTATTTTTGTTATTGAATTTGAATCAATATAATAAAACCCCGGTTGCTCCAGATTATTCAAGTCATCAATATTACTTTCAGTGATTATTTTGTATAACAAGAAACTATCGTTGGAAAAAGGAGAAGATTCTGTAATTTTCTTGTCCATTGCTTCTCTGAATTTTTTCAAAGTTTGTTTTAATTGGTCTATCATTTATTTCACCTCTGTTAATCGGACATTATTTCATTTATCTCTTCATCTGTAGCTTCCAGATCACTTGCAGCAACGAAATCCTCTATAGCTTGTTTAAGTTCGTCAACAGAATCGGAAACAGCTTTCACACTATCGTTGTCTGCAAAATTAGAGAGATCCGGTTTGTCTGTCAGGTCATTATAGCTGCCGCTGAAAGTTTCCTCACTGATCTTTTTGATACTATCCGACAGCTCATTTATTTTGCTTTTGAACAAAGCAAATAAGGTCAATTCAGTCATTATATCACGTCCTTACAATTTCTTAACGTATTTATCTCCAAGCGATATCCAGCCGATCGTCAAGCGGAATTTTCAAAATAATCATGTGTGTTCTGAGCTGTCGCTCCCGGATCTCCGGTGTAATGCACCGCAATTTTCGTAACATTTTTTAATGGAATCTGCGGTCTGCTGAATTTGTTGGGCGTTAAAAATTTCTGTTGAATTTTCATTTTTTCACCTCATATTTCAATTCCGTATTTTTGTGCCAGAGCTTTATTATTTTCAATTATTTCATTGTAAGATATCATATCTTGAATCGCAAAATATTTGTATGTGGCTCCGCACGACAAAGAATAGTCAGCAAACAGTCTGTTAAGGTCAGTTGATGTCCCGATGAATTTATCATTTACAAACAATGAAGCAGTGCCCTCATAAGCCATTATTGCTACAGCAACAAACTTTGATAATGCGTCAATATTTGAATATATATGTTTGTTATTCGATACCCAAAGAGCTGGTTTATTATTATAGCTATTTAGATTCCATTTTGGTAAATTATTATCTTTTGGTCCTCCTTCTCCAAATGGCAGACAATTCCAGTTTGTTCCTTGTGCGTTGTCTTTATATCCTAAATAAAATATTTTATTACTTTCATTAAGCATCCCAACTGGAGCTATATTAACACTATTGGAATTAGGTGGAGCTGTTATGTAAACTCCTTCTTCGTTTGTTTCAAATACATTATTTACATCCGCAATTATATTTATTTTGGTATTATTTAAATTTCCTGTCCAGACTTTTTCAGACACACCGCTTAAATAATCATAATAAGCAAAAACGCCTTCAGGATGTGGCAGGAAATCAAGTTTAGGATCAACGTCGGAACCACCCCCGGACGCGGAATTGCTAAAATCTTTAAACTCTACCCATTCATTATTTCCATTCAGAATATAGACTGCTCCGTCAGAGATAACAAGACAATCAGAACCCATACCTGCACAGTATACAGTGTTAAGATTATCTTGTCCCGGCGCGTTAAGAGTAGGCAGCTTTTCTATTTCATCAACAGTGTCAACGCAGAAACTGCCTACCCGTGTGTTAAAATCCATTTTCATCATTTTAAGCATATTGTCACAACCTTTCTTTCAGTGAAATATTACCGGACATATCTGTCCGAGAATAAATGCCAGTACACCGGTAACAACAGCCGTAAGAACGAGCTTTCCTACAGTGTCAAAAATATCTGCCTTATTTTTCAATGGAGAATTTTTTATATCCTGAATTTCGGATTTCATTTCTCCCTGTTCGTCTTTGATGTCTTTGACATCACTTTTTATAGCTACAATACCGTCAGTAAGCGTTTTGATTGAAGCCGACATTTCGTATAACGCTTTATTGTCTTGTTTCAGTGTCTTTATATCTTCCTCAACATCATCAAGACGGTGTGAATTGCTTTTGCTGCGTTCGGCGTTTTCAGTTATCTTTTCCAGATAGGCTTCTGTAAACTCCATAAGAAACCTCCTATTCTGCAATAAAGGCGTCGTTCATATTCTTAACGGCTTCCTCGACGGCTGCTTCTATTTCGTCCGGCGAGAATTTCAGACCTCTTTCCTCGCATAAATCCGTAAGTTTTTCAATAACATACTTCTTTTTGTCCTTGCCAAGGTTTGTTCCTTTGAATATCATCTCGGCGCATTTGACAAAAGTCTCTGCATATACCGTTAGATTTTTCCATTGAGATGTGGATACCTTTGACTTTATCCACGGGATTATAACAGCCGTAATGATAATGGCTATAAGAGTGATGATCGCCTGAATAACAGGTGTAATATCAATTGTTGTGTTCATAGTAATTTTCCTTTCTACATTTTAAAGTAATCATGGAACGAACTGTACCCGAGCTTTGATATGTTAGGACTGCCGGATTTAGTCTCATCTCCCCACCATTTTGAAGTTTTAGTACGCGTATCAACGTGAACTGCATTTTTGGAAATGTAACCTATACCATAAATACCGCCCATATCTTCAAGTGTACAGCAGACTTTCTTGGCGTCAATGACCTCGCCGGTCTTATCGTAACAAACTATGTCCGCAGCACGTCCAAGAGTATGCTGCCCTGAACCGTTGCCGCCCATAGCTTTGTCGTGAGCAGCCGTCCTGTATCCGCTGTTCACTATCATTTTGGAACAGTTTAGTTCAGCAAACAAGGCTTCAAGAATTATAATAAGTTTATTATGGACTTTCACTGTATCGGAATAGAGTTTGTTGCCGCTCTTGCTTGCAAATTCCTTTACCTGAAAGTGATCGGAAAGAAAGATATTTCCGTGAGACTTGTACGAATATGTAGTAATAACATTCTTACTTGTGTCTGTCCTGAAAGTCACATTCTTCGGAATAGTGTACGTCTTTTCTTTTTGGACTGTGCATTGTTTTGTAAAGCCGTTCTTACCGTTCTTCTTTACAAGAGTAGGATAATCAATATAGCAGTAGTCCATGTCTACATTGCCATTGATACCGGCGATCTTGCCTTTCCAAGAATACTGCCATATACCATAGCTTTTACAGTCTTTCGGAGAATAAGAAGTAGAAGCTACCCAGCAAGCATAACGTGTCTGGATATCACTGCCGAATTTTGCAAACGCCGAATCACAGCTGTAAACTCCTACCCATATTCCTCTTGCTTCTAAGTAATCACAGAAAGCCTTGATGATGTTCTGTAGCTCTGCCGTGTTTAATTTTAACTGACTTTGTTCCTCAACATCGTAAAACACAGGAAACTCCAACTGCTTGTCCTTGATGAGCTTATAGCAAAATTCAGCTTCTTTTACAGCGTCGGCAGGGGAGAGTGCATAAGAATAATGGTATACACCTACAGGTATACCTACCCTTTTGGCTTCGGCGTAATTGCGTTCAAACTGCTTGTCGATTTGAGTAGGAGATTCACGTCCATGACCGCATTTAAGCATAGCAAAGTCTGCCTTGCCGCTTTTTTTTACAGCAGTCCAGTTGATTTCACCTTGCCATTTTGAAACATCTATACCGGAAAATAATATTTTCATTTTATCGCCTCCGTTTCTTCGGTGATCTCTTCTGTCTCTTTTTGTTTTCTGCTTCTTGACTTGTTTTCTGGAAGTCCGAACTTGCTTGAAGTATAAGCCCTGCAACAGTTCTGTAAAGCGTATCCTACAAAGCTGATACCGGAAGTACCCCATAATACTTCAATGATTTCTGTACTTAAACTTTCAAGAGCGTTCTTATCACACCAAGCGAGTACATAACTTAAAGTAGTATAGAAAATGCTGACCGCCACACAAGCGATCAGCCATTTCTTACTAAATTCTGTTTTTGTTTTAGGCTTTTTAGGTTTCGGTTTATACCGAGGGATTTTCTTTTTCATATAGATTCACTTGTTAAATTAATTGTTTTTATTTGCATTATTTTTTTATTCCTTTCTATATCAGTTATAATTATTATATTTACTTAATTCTGGATATTTTATAGTTAATATGTCACAACTATATAATGAATTTGTTGCAAAAGTAGCATTCTCATTATATTCAATATCTGACATTGCAAAACATTTGGCAAAACAGTTTGCTCCAACCTCTAAACATTCAGGAATTGAAACCTCTTGTAAACCTGTGCTATTATAGAATATGCTTGCCCCAGATAAAGATACGCATTTTGGCAAATTGACTTTTCTTAATGCAAAACAATCTGAAAAAACAGAGGCTACATTTATTTCTTCTACATTTGGAAAATCGGCCTTTTCTATTCTTGTACCTAAAAAAGCTGATGCCCCAACATTTTTCAAATTGTCCATAAAAATGTATGACAAATGTGAACCGTAAAAACACTGTTGCCCTACTATTTCATTCTGATTGGCAGACACATATATTAATGAAAGTATCGAACCAAATGCTTGATTTCCCATTTCTATGCACAATGGTGCCTCAACTTTTCTTATGCTTGTACCTGCAAATGCAGCCATTCCTATATATTCTGCTTTAGAAAAATCAAAATCTGATAAAGCACTACATGAAAGAAAAGCTCTATCTGGTATGATTGACCAAGGTTCTACTGTATCAACACAACATAACGTTTGATTTGACCTAAATGGTAATGTTTCATTTTTTTCTTTAGGCTTCCAACCAAAATATTTAATATGAACAATTGTATTTGGTATATTATTTGAATTTTTATTAATACAAACATTTTTTCCCAAAAAAATTTCAACAGGTTCTATTCTATTTATATATCCCGTAGCTATTCCGCAAAAAATATCCCCTTCATAAATATCAACTGTTTTGATTTTTACTTTTACAATAACAAACTGTGCAGCGTTTAAATATGTATGCGATTGATTAAATCCTAAATTTGTTTCTGAAACATATTCTTCCTCTGTTCCGTCTCCCCAATCTATAATTGCAGAACATCCATTGGTTATTTTTTCCGGTTCAGAAAATGCAACCAAAACTGTGTAATATGTCGAAGAAGACGAGAGAGGATTTTTCACAAGCAAAATGTTAAATCCATTGTCATCTGGGTCAGGCATAGGCAACCAATCTTTTGGACGTTCCCATTTTATATTTTCAATTTCTGATCCACCGCCGCTTCCTGAACCTTTCTTACCGCTGCTTCCAAGAGCATACCCCAAACCAAATCCGTCAGCAAAATCATCATTCATATTCTGAATAACACCTCCATTACGCAAGTATCCAGTTTTTGTTTGTTGCGATAGCTTTTTCTTCTTCTGACATTTTGTCAAGATTTTCTGAAAATAGCTTTAACGTCTTTGATTCTTGTTCTGACAAATCAGCTAAATTATTGAATATAGCAAGAATACAGTCATGTGTCAAAGAGACGCCGCTATTTTCACCTATTGAGAACGACATCTTCCAACCCTCACCAAGTCTTAAATCAGTCAGAGAAGTACACATAGCAAATAATAAGCCGTTCTCCAACGCTCCGACAGGATCGTTTTCAATGCTTGCAGGCAAATACAAAGATTGAAGTGAGGAACACCCATAAAAACAATGGTCGTGAATAGTTTTTGCACCTTCCTGTATTTCAACTGTTTTCAGTTCCGCAATTCCTATAAGGCAACTGCTTCCGATAATATCGCTTCTTTTACAAGTACATACAACAGAAGTAAGTTTGCAGTTACTGAACATATAATCTCCGCTTAGATTATCAATAGTAATATCTCTGAGCGAAGTACAGCCGCTGAAAGCACCACTGCCAATCGTGTCACTGTGATTTATAATATTTTCTGCACTTTTATCTGTAAGATTTGTAAGCCCAGTGAAAGCACCTCCGTCAATTATATAATGTGCTTCATCATCAACCGTAATATCCGCAAGCAAGGGAGTACCGCTATTAAAAGCACCACTGTAAATTCTTGCAATATATTTAGGAATATTCACTTTTCGCAGCTTGGACATTCCTGCAAATGCACCTGCTTGTATATCATAAACTTCCGGCGGTATAGCGAGTTCCTCTACTGCAACGCCGCTGAACGCACCGCCTTGGATGGCATATAAATGTTCGGGCAGTGTTACATCTGCAAGTCCTGTCGCTCCACTGAATTGACCACCTACAAGCGTATGTACATTCGGCGGTAATACCAATTTTGTAACTGTAGAACAACCAAGAAATCCTGCACCGATAGTTGTTACTGTATCCGGCAGTAAAAGTTCTGTGAGGTTAGGACAGTTGCTGATAAACCCAGAGGGTATTGAAGTTATTTTTGTTGAAGTAAGATCTAAACTTTCCAATAGAGAACAGCTCGAAAAAGCACCAGAGCCTATTGATGTAATGTTTTCCGGTAACTCTGATACAGAAGTAATTTGAGTTCCGCTGAAAGCATTTGCTCCTATGGAAGTTACATTATCAGGAATCTTAATCGACCTAAGTCCTGTACTGTTGAACATACTGTCGCTTATTGTCCTGAATTGTGTATTTTTCGGCAAAACCGCCCAAACAAATCGAGTACACCCAGCAAAAGCACTACTGCCTATTTTAGTTACAGTATTAACAATGGAAAGCATTTGAACCTGTGTACAATTTTTAAAAGCGCCATTACCTATTTCTGTAAGCATAGATGGCATATTTGTCAAGTCTATTATTTTAGTTCCTGCATATGCTTCTGTACCAATCGTTATTAGATTCGGGAAATTAACCAACGCAGTAAGAGCAGTATTACGAAAAGCATAATCCGGAATTTTGGTAATTTTATCTATATTTGATTGCAAGTAAGTACAATTTGTTAAAGAAGTACAGCCGTCAAAAGCACCTATGCCACACGCTGTTCCATCACCAAAGTAACTATTGACAGTAACTTTTCTTAAATTTGTGCAATCCTTAAAATAATACGATCCCGGTACGGTACAAGTAACTTCTGTTATAGTTGTATTCCCTTCAAACACATAACCATAAATTGTACCTTGCGCCAGTGTTGCAAGTTTTGTGACTGTTGTATTATTCAATTTCACACATTTTGCAAAAGCATAGTCATGTATCAATAATTTCTGTATCCCACTCGGAATGATTATCGTCTGCAAATTTGTACAGCCGTAAAAAGCATAATCGCCTATTTCGGTAAGGCTTGCCGGAAGAGTAACAGATGTCAGAGAAGTATTATTGTAGAACGCATACTCTCCTATCTTAGTAACAGTATCTGGTATTACAACACTTTGCAATCCTGAACAGCCGTGAAATGCTCCGTATTCTATTTGTTTTAAGCCATTTGATAAAGCAACAGAACGTAACTGTGTATCACCGGCACAAGTATATCGAGGCAATATCTCTATACTGCCCGGAAAGGAAATAGAAGTCAAAGAGGTACAGTCAGCAAATGCTGATTCACTTAAAGAGGTGACAGTATCAGGGATTACAATACTTGTCATATTTGCTGCCTTATAAAAAACATGATAACCTACAGAGGTGATCGACCTTGGAATAATCACATCTCCCGTAGGTCTGCCATCAGCCCCTATAGGATAAATACCTTTTTGATTGCCGCCCTTTCTGAATATATAACAATCCGCCATTATATCACCCCGATCTTTAAATTGATATCGACTTCCGGTTTATCTGCATAACAGTGAGCGGTAATATTTCCGTCTCCGGTCGATATCCTTGTGATACACGCGAAAGCATCGGCTTCTTTGATACCTGTTTCGGTGTTTTCAGAAATGACAATATCAACTATCGGAGAACTATCGGAAGTTATACCCTCTACCGTAACAGTTTGTGTATACGGCTTTATGTCGCTCCAACCTTCCGCGAGTAATGTACAAGTCAAGTCTTTTTTGATATTATGACCGTCAAAAAGAACCGTATTACCGCTTTCGGAAAACTTATCAAGTGTATCTTTGTTTGAATGTGTATGATATCCTTTGATCTCTGCAATACCTGCACTATTCGTATTGAATTGTTCCGGAGACATCAATCCTGAAATATTCAGATATTCTCCATTGTCTGACAGAAATTTCTTTCCTGAACCATCAATCACTATAGCAGACAGCTTTGAACGTTCAGCAGGGGATAATCCATTTATAAATTTTACAAAATCGCTTTTAGATATCAGATATTCACTTGAACCACTGACAATAAATATTTTATCGTCATCAGATATAGTGGTTATTTTGGGTAACTGACTTACGGATATATCAGACATTATATCGCCTCCTTTTAACTATAAAGAATGTATTCACCCTTACTCGTTGTAAGATATTGACCGTCATGAGTAACAAGCCTATCCTTATAACAATCAACCGTCACCACTTGCGGTTCAGGACATGACGAAGGGTGTATGTTGGGATTCCATGCCTGACAAGTGATCGCATACTTACCGTTCTTATCAAATTTATACCTGAATACTTTAGTCTGACATTCGGTTTCAGTCTCTTCAGTGTATACTTCACAAGTCTCACCGATAAAGTGCATATCAAACGCCAGAAACCAGAAGTAATCTTCGGATTGGGTATACTGATTGTCTTCACGGCAATAGATTTTAAAGAGACTGTATTTAGTGAACTTGCCATTGTTGATTATAAGTGTCATAACTCCTTCGTCATCAACACTATATGTAAATGTCGGCATAGGTAGTATACTGCATGATAATCCTGCCTTAGTATCATAAAATACATCATATTCGTTTGCACAGGTGTAATACGGTTCAAGCTCCATAGTCACCAGACCGGACGTAAAATCATTAGACCATTTCAGTACATTATATACATTAGTCTCTCCGGTCAGCTTGCTTTTGTATTCTATTCTATGTCCGACACCTTTGTCGGCAAGCTGATACATAGACAAATACCTGTCATCAAGAGTTACACTCAATGTTTTTGCAGCACGGCAGCTTTCCAAAGCAATTGCTTTCGCAGCGTCAATACACTCACGTTCTGTAATCAGGTTATCATCGTAGACGACTTTTTTGTGTGTACCGATCAGCGTGGTACTGAACGCTTCATCAGTAACGTATAACCTTTTAAGAGGACTGAACTTTCCACACTTAGGACAGTATCTTATATCAGGATTGGCTGGCATTGCAGGATAGTCATAGACTGTACCGCATTGTTCGCACAAGCCTTTGAACGGTGTTATCCAGTAATATCCGTGACAAGTCTGATCTCTGCCGTAAACAAACACATAATTACTGATGTTTTCATAGTTGGTATTCCAGTGTTCCTCAACAATAAGTCCAGAAAACTCTTTTGCGCGATAATCTACACCGTCTGTTGTATCACGCCATGCCAGAGCTGTTTGCTTCAGATTTAACTGTCGGTCAGTATCGAAATAAATATACTGCCGAGGATAAAGATCCGTTATCTTCTTTAAGGTTTCATATAAAGAAGTGTCGCCGCTGATATCAATATCATATGGCAATTGAGCGTAATCTTTCTGCAATTTGATATACAACCCTGTAAATGGAATGAACTGCCCATAATCGGCTACTATACGGCTTATTGTTGCAAGGGCAGAATCGGAAATTTTACTGGGTATATAATTGAAATTACTGCTATCATCAGGGTCAGACTGAACGTATGTATTATAACTTGATTCCCATATGGCAGATGGCTTTTCACCACGTTCTTTGACTTGTGCGAAATAGTTATTATACTGCTTGTCACTTATCTGTAAAGTCTTTTCTCCCTCAATGATAAAACCATTAGCACGAAGCGCCGATAGCTGCTTATCCATAGCAAAGTTATTGCCGGTATCAATACCTGCTTCCACATAAGCGTTTTCAGTGTCGTAGAAATTATAACCTATACCGGCTGCACTTTCATTATAAGGCGATAAATGTCCGCCTCTGCTTTCAGTAAAGCACGACATCATATCTGTACATGAAATAGAGAACTCTCTCGTTTCCGCATTATAGCTTGTACTGTTTTCAATGGGAACAAACCAACCTATAACACTTTCTGACGGGTCTGACTGAAATAATCCGTTATTATTCCATAATCCTTGTTTGCCGTCCCAATCATGCTTTGGATAATCAGCAATATTGTTAGGATAGCTATACTTTTTAATTATTCTTAACCACACGCCTGCCCAATAGTTATAATCATCTGCGTGTGAGATAAAAGGACTGTTATAGTCAAGAATAATAGATAGGGAACAGCTTGACCGCATATCACTTGTACTGTCAATAGAGAAGTTCGCAGATGTCACATATCCGTCCAGTGTTCCTTCATATATAGGCGCTTGCCATTCAGTTACAACACCGCTTCCGTCAGGCAGTCCCTCTGAAATTACTCTGCCCCAATCATAAGCAATACCGTATACCTCTACGACAAGTTCAAGTCGTATATCATCAGCATGGTTTTCTTCCGTAAGGTAATTACTGTCAATTATATCATATTGAATATCAGGCTTTCTTTTAGCCATTACCATTCACCGCCTTGCCGCAATTCGGACAATAACGAGTAGAAGGCACAATAAGCTGTCCACAATCCGGGCATTGAAGTTCGGCAGGTTCTTCAATTCTGGAACCACATTGTTCCCACTGGAACGACACAGGAACAGTCGGATCGTCGATAGTATGTTCTATTTCGTCATTTATCTCACTCATTATCATGACCGGAAGAATTAAAGCGTCGCTCAGATACAAGGTTTTCACCAGCCCATTATGAAGCCATTCGATAAACTCGATTCGGAATTTTGTATCGCCAAATTTATAATCGTGCTTACATTCTCCGTCGTTATTCTCAAAAGCAGCGGTTATACTTCCAGACCAAAAGAATGTTTTGCCTATGATCGTGTGGCGCGGATATTTACGGTCTACCGCCTGACTGCTTACTACCTGAATTTTATGCGTTAAAGATTGTTTTACATCTACTTCGGTATAATAGACTTTGCCGGTGGCGTCCGTAAGCTGCGCACCATAGAATTTTTCTGCCATTTTATCACCGCCTTATTATTCATCAATGAAGCCTTCAAGCTCTATTTCGTTCCCGTTAGGTAAGGTTATCTTCACAGGTTCTTCATTTTCCTGTCCTTTATTTTTATAGTCTACTATATATTCACGAACGGTTTCATACGTTTTGCCATTGGTAGTAACCTGACGAGTTACCGTCATTTTACTCTTATCAGCGTCTCCACCGTTATTTTTATCCCATTTTATCTTGGCAGGCATTGTGCTTTTAACAGTGGGTTCTACAACAAGACGGTTGATATCGTTATTGCATACAGTTACCGAAACACGCTCTCCGACTTGATGTACTATCCCGTCAAGAAATCTGTATTGCTTTTCGGTGCTGTTAAAACGTATCTTGTATAGACCCCAGTTTTTGTCTTTAATGTCTGTTGTCGGATCAAATAATATCTCCGAAATAATGCCTGCATATGTTCTGTCATAAGTTGCTTTTTGTATCCTGCTTTCGACAAGCCTGTCAACAGACTGTGCAATAAGTTGGGACAGGCTTGTATTCTGACCGTTTGTCTGTGCCATAACAGACCGTCCTTTCATTTGTATTTCCGTTATAATACCACCCCTTAACGGTGGGGCAAAACACACAAAAGGGCAGGGTATCTCTGTCCTTGGAATATAGCTTGCGCTGCTTTGCTGTGGGCGTTATCCACAGATTAGAATTTACCTTTACTTTACCGCAAAGTAACTGCCGTCAATTCGTTGAACCTTCCCGTAAAGGGCTTGGCTGCTGATTATACATTACAAACAGACCTTAGCACCTGATTTTTTAATCAGGCTTTTGTTTCAGCATAGTCCATCTCTGTTGTTGTTTCCGGATTTCTCCACCATTAAGGTCACAGAGCTTTAGCATTTCCCAGCAGTTTGACAGTTTTATTTTAAAACGCATTACATTCTCTATACCGATAAAAGCGGCAGCATAGAAACGGGCGTGTTTAGTTATTCACCTACGTTTTTGAGCGACAGACCGCCTATAAAAGCAGTTGTCAGTGTCGGCAGAACGCCGAATTGATCTATAATTTTGTCGAGTATGTCGATTATTTTAGTGCCTGTGCTTATAAAGCCTTTAAGGAAGTCGGAATCCATTACAGTCTGACTTAATCCAACAAAGGTTTCCTTAAATTCGTTTACCTTGTAGCCTATGGATTCATAAGCAATTTCCATTTCCTCCATAGCATTTCCGGAGGAATTTGCCATAGCGTCCATAGCGTCTTTTGCAGTCTGAAAGTTTTTTATAGCCGCCGCAACTACCTGAGCATTACGTTTTCCTGCAATTTTTTCAAGAAGTGCGGCTTGTTGTTTATCGGATAATTCGTTGTAAATTTCTGCAATATCTTCAATTATTTCATATGTAGACTTGTATGTCTGCCTTGTTTCATCGGTAAAAATGCTTATGCCTTGAAATTTGTTTCCGGCGGTTTTTGTGAGATCGGCGATTTCACCGCTGATATTTACAAGATCGTCGGATAGTTCCTGTGTCTCCTCGTCGTATCCTCTTATACGCATACTTACTGTACGCCACGCATTAGCGGTAGTCTCCGCATTTCTTGTAATTTCAATTGAAGCCGTGTTAAGAGCAATAGTCTCTTCAAGGGAGTTGTTTGCTTCCGCCATAGCCGAGGACGAACGTTTCATAGCTTCAACAATGGAATCATTATCCGTTGCAAACTTATTTCCCACAATATTGACCTTGCTCATAATACCGTCGAGAACATCATTTGCCTCTATGTCAAAGGCTTTCATCATTGAAACAAGACCGTCTGTAGCGGTATCAATATCCATACCGGGGGAGATAGTCTTGAATATCGCAGAGTTCTTTGCCATAGTTTCGGCAGCGTCCGCAGTAGAATATCCGAGCCTTGACCAAGCGGCAGCCTGTTCGATTATTTCCTTTGTCGTAACGCCCAAGTCTTTTGCCGTGTCATTTGCAGAAATATAAAATTCGTCAAGTTCAGCCTGAGTTCCGGTAAACGTCTTTTTCAGATCAACCATTGCCGTGTCAAGTTCGATAACGGTAGTTACCATTTTCTTTATATCGCGGACAATTGAAGTAATTACAGAAGTTATAGACATCCAAGAACTGAATTTTTTTGCCCCGTCAGCAACGATCTGAAAGAATGTTTTACCTTCGTTTCCTGCTGCTTTTATTTCCGCTTTCAGCGTTGTAAACTGCGACCGTATCTTAGCAATATCTTCCGGAGTTCTCGCATTGGCAAGACCGTTTCTTAAATTATCAAAATCGCTTTTGTAAATTTTAGCCGCCCTTGTGTTTATTGATTCGTAAGCGGCAACCTGTGCTTGCAGATTGCTTACACCACGGTCTACAAGGTCATTCCGCATAGCTTCTCTGTCGATTGACCTTTGCTGTTGTACAGCCTGATTTTCCAACGCCGCAGCCTGCCTGTCAGCCGCCCTTGCCTGCGCCGTTGCAAGCCTTTGTGCTTCGGCAGCCGTTGCTTTTGTCACGGCTTCTTCTTGCTGCTTACGGGACATTATATTTTCATAAGCCGTGCTTTCCTGTTGCAGAACATTCAGTTCCTCACGCCTTGCCGAAAGGGAAGAATTAAGTGCGGTAAGTTCTGTCTCCTTGTTTTTCTTACCCTCGAGATTAGCAATTTGTGTCTGCAAAGAAAGTATCTCTTTTGTCTTTTGTATCTGCGCGTCAAGATTGGCGTTAAGTTCCTTGTTATCAGTCAGTAATTTCAGTTCTTCCGCCTGTTTTTCGTAGTTATCTGTCCAAGATTTAAAACCGTCGGCAGTTGTTACGTTTTTCAGACTTGTCCGAAGTTCCTCGACGATTTCTTTTACCCTTTCAGTATAAACGCCTTGCTTTTCCCATTGTTCGGACATCTTATCCAGATCAGCAGATCGTGCGGAAATATTCTTATACAGCGTATCAAGGGAAGAAAATTTACTTTTGGCAATATCAAGCTGATTCAGGAAGTTTGTCAGACTTGTTGAATCCGATATTGAATTTAACGACGTTTTTAATTTTTCAATTTCACCTTGAAAAACTTCCAGTGGAACTTTACCGTTTGTGACCTTTGTAATAAATTCGTCAAGTTTATTTCCGGCTATCTGCTTGTTTGTGTCAAGGTCTTTTGTCCGCAGGGAAGTGGCGGCATACTGTGCGTCGTGAGCAGCTTTCGCCATTTGCTGCAACTTTGCGATTTCGGCTTCTGCGTTTGCCTGCATAGAAGACATAACAGTCCTGTCAGCGTTGCCGAGAGCGGTAATTGCCTGTTCCGCTTTTTGGTATTGTACGTTGAGATTTTCGCTGAACTGAATAGGTTCTTTGCCTGTTACTGCATTATTTTTTACAGTATCAAGAGTAGATTTGAGTTTGGTTTGTGCTGCCTGTATACTATCTGCATACTTTGCCTGATCCTGCGCCAGTTTTTGCACAGCACTGTCACTTGCTTTGATGTTCTGGAGTACGAATTTCCAGTCCTCAGCCGCACCTTCAACATTTTTATTTACGTCTTTTAATTTATACTGGAATTTTTCTACTTCGCCGGTCGCTGATTGTACAGATACCACAAAGCCGGTAGTCATACCGTTGCGGCTTCGGGTCTCTGTGCTTGACACCGTTGCGCCAAGCTGACTGAAAACAGTCTCCAGATCGCGGATAGCGTCCTCTTCCTGCTCGTAAAGCCGGATATTTTTAAGAAGGTCGGTGTTATTGGAAAAGTAATTCTTATTCGATAACTGAGTAAGTGCGCCGGACGTTTTCTGAACGTCATCATTAAGTTTATTAAGAGATTCCGATGTATGCCTTACATCTGCGTCTATATTCTCAAAAACGTCTATTCCCGGTATATATTGGAGTGACTGCATACTTTCTTTTAATTGCAGAATATCTCTTATAAATACCTGAATTTCTTCGTCAGTCATTTGCGAAGTCATTGCGTCGATTACTCCGCCTTTTGTATTTCTTTGCAGTTGTCTTATACGATTATCTGTTTCAATTATCGCTTCTGAAAGACCGTGGAATTGATCTGCATAAGTCGGGTCAATGAGCGTATCAGCACTACGACCGCCTTTAGAACGATCAAATGTCCAGTTACCCACACCGTAAATATTTGTCAGAACGGCTCGCAATTCATTTGCACTGTCAAGGCTATATTGCAGATCCTCACGCAATTTTTCACCTATATAGACCTTGCTGCCGTCCGACAACAACTTTCGGAGATCATCTATCTGAGATTTTATTCCGGGATCAATAAATTGTTTTCCCGATCTTCCGACAAGTTCCATAAGCCGTTGCATACTTGAATTATACTTTTCAATATCATTGGTATTCCAAGCCGACGTTATATCCCGTAAAGCTGCCTCTATCGCCGCTTTAGCTTCCTTTGTCGCTTTGACAGATATACCGAAAGAGCTATTGAAATTATTTACAATTTCTTTTGTAACGCCCTGAGACGCACTGCGTATTCCGTCAAATTCCCGATTGATGATCCTGCTTATACTTTCTCTTCCGATTTCAAGGTTAATTTTGATTGAAGGGATATCTGTCTGCGAAAACAGCGTGTTTAATTGTGTGCGTATCGTTGAAGCCGATGTTTCGGTGTCCAGCCCTGCGGTTATACCTACTCTGACATTGCCGCTGCGGAGTGCTTTTTCAACCTCCGGAATTTTGTTTTGTATCTGTATTTTGCTTTTTTCCGCGTCAACATCAAGCACCGTTTCAACGACTATACTTAATTTATCTTCGTCCATTTACTTTACCTCCAATCCTTGCTTTTTCAAGCCTTTTTTAAGAGCGCTAACGTGTTGTTTATTTTTGCGTAAATCTTCATGAGTGTTGTGTAAAAACGGGCGTGCGCCGGGAGATACAATATCATAACCCTCGCCCGTTTCAATAATATCTGCTATCGGTTTGCCATAATTCCTACTTATCAGAATATAATCACCCATTTTATAATATTTATCACCGAGAGTAAACTGCTCTACATACAGACGACCATATTCATCAAGATATGTTATAATGTTATCAGGATCTGCCAGACCTCCATTATTGTATCTTCTTTTGTAGGTAGTCGGAATATATTCCTCATATACATCGGAAACGATATGTTCCAACATAACATCAGTAACTGTTTCCGCCGTATCGGTCAATAAAGCAACATCTATTTTTTCTTGAAGAACACTCCTCAATTCCGATAAACTTCCGACTTTCATATTTCACCTCGTCAGGTATTTTTTATTTTCTTGTTGGCTTCGGCAATGTTTGAAATTGTTATGTTGCGTTCTCTCATTTTATCGTCGGCTTGCTTTTTCTGCTTGGCAATAAAGCCGTTCTTTGTCATAGCCTTAACAAGTCTCTCCTCAAAGCCTGCCTTGCTGACCTGCTGATAAGCTCCGGCGATAGCCTTGATACTGTCCTCGTCCATAAGGTCAATGCTTTCAACCTTTTCCGAAATTGTCTGGAAAAGAGCCGAAAGCGCGATATCCGACATTGACATAGAGCTGTTTGTGATAAGAGCGCACCTGTGAGAGATCTTCTTATCAATAGTGTCGATTATAGCCTGATAACACTTGTTGATTCTTATAATACAGAGAATATCTTCCGCCTGTTCACTTGTGACCTTTCCCCATAAAGAATTGTTGTCGTTACAGCCTTTTAAGTCAAAATCCGGTGCAAAAGCAAGGAGCAGGGAAGTCCTTAAAGAAAGTTCATAAGTATTAGGATCATAAAGTCCCTCGTCGGTAAAACAGTCTTTTGTGACTTTGTTTACCACGGCATTAAATTCTCCAAAAGATATGTTTTCCTTGATTTTTATATTTTCATTCATATAAAAGCCTCCATATTTTTTATTATATATAATAAAATGACTGCGACCCACCGTAAAAGTGAGCCACAGTCCTGTTAAAATATTACTTTTTCTTATTGCTGTATATCTGATTTTGGAAAGATATCGGAATATTCATTCTTAGTTCTTTCGCCAGATCGTCGCTGTTGCCGACAGGATTTGTGATACGGATATCGCCTATGGTAAATGTATTGGTAATAGGGGAGTTGTTGTAATTATTAACCGCATTGTTTGTGTTGACCGCCGTAGCAGCTTCTCCATGCTGTTCGTTCATAAACTGACTGCTTGCAGTCATACCATTGTTTGCAAGCAATAATCCATTCATAAAGAACTGACCCAACGTCTGAGCAAATTTCATTTCCGCTTCTTCCGGAGAAATGCTTGTTGTCTCTTCTTGTTGTTTTGCCTTGGCGGATTCCTCGTTTGCTTTTGCGGCATTTGCATTGCTTTCAGCGGTTTCAGTATTTGCCTTAATAGCATTGTTGATATTTTCGTTTATCTCGTTTGCATTTGCTGTTTTTCCATTAGGATTGTCAATAGCCTGACCGTTTACAATTGTCTGTCCCTGTTCTTGTCTTACTTTTTCTCTGTCTCCAAGTATCCTATCCCACAATTCCGAAGAACTTTCAAGAGAATCCGGATTCAGATACGATTCAAGAATGTCGATAAGATAATCCCAATATTGAATTTGACTGTCTTTCTGCTGATTTACAGCATTTATCATTTCGTCGTACTTGCTTATCTCGGCTTCCTTGTTGGCTTCAAGTGCTTCCTTTTGTTTTTCAAGTTCGGCGATCTCAATATCCTTTTTGGCATTATCGTAATTTTTCTGCGCCTCGGCAATTGCTTCATCGTCCTGACGGTATTCCACCATACCGTTTGAACCGTAAACTTTTCTTGTGCGCTGACTTGATTTTTCAAGCTCCTGACGTGTTTTTTCAAGGTCGTTTAACCGTTCCTGCTCGTCGTTTTCGTCCTCGATCGCCTTTATCTTTTCGTCGATTTTCTTTATTTCGGCGTCGTATGAATCTTCAACGGCGTCCTTTTGTTCTTCCAGTTTCTTTATCTGCTCGTCAAATCTGTCGCTTTCCTTGTCTTTCAGCTTTTCAAGAACGGAAATTTCGTGGTTTATTTCATCGTCATAAGTGCTTTCACGCTTGCCGGTGTATTCTTCATACATTTCTTCAAGCTCTTTGATTTCTTCTTCGTGTCCCTCAATGCCTGATTCAATAATCTCACCGATACGCCTGTTGATTTCCGAAAGAATATCATCGTAAACGCTGCGGATATAGTCGTATCTTTCACTTGCGTCAAGTTTCTTGCCCTCAAAGTCGGTACTGTCTTTTGTGGTAACTTCAATTTGAGCGTCATAATTTGTAATACGTTCCTTGAAAGCCTTTTGTTCTGCTTCAAATGCGTTCTCGGCTAACTTCTTGCGACCGTTGTAAACCGCTTCTTCGTGCTTGTACATATCGTCCTGATAGTCTTTTTGTCCCTCATAAGCCTTTTTGTACGCACTTTCATACCAGTCCCAATATGCGGCGTCCTCTTTCATACGCCCCATATTTATTTCGTGCTGTTTTTCCGCAAGTTCTTTTTCAAATTTTACTATTAAATCAGGTTTTTCAGAATTACTGCTTCCGGAATCGTCATCACCGGAACCGGTATCTTTATCATCTGGTTGTGCATTTTCAATTGCAGTTTTAGCTTCTCTGAGTGCAGCGTTTTCTAATTCAAGACGTGTTATTTCGTCGGTTATCCATTCTGTGCCTACGCCTTTTAAGCTGACAGCCTGTAATTGCAGTTCCGCAATAGCAAGTTCATTTGCAGCTATTGAATTATCATAACTCTGCTTCTCCAAGTCTTTTAATCTGTCTGTGTTTACTTTGATTTTGCCATTCTGAATTGTTATGCAGTCCGCAAAATTTCCACCAAGTTCTACAAGTGAATTATATGTTTCAATGGTTAATTCGCCTGTATCCGACATTTCAGACATAGCAGTTTTTAAAGCAGTAACCTTTTTAGATGTGGTTTCTGCAATATCCGCCAACGACTGTATTCCCTCAGTATCAACATCAGCGGAAATAGGATTGTTTTTCTTAAATTCTTCAATTAAATCCGCCGCACCGTCAAGTCCGTTTTTGAACAGATTCGGTATCTTTGTGGCAATTTCTAAATCTTCATCAGACAGAGTAAATAAAAACGATAATCTTTCTCCGGATTCCTTACTTTGAGGATCATTGTCCCCAACATACTTCTTTTTGAGTTTTTCAAAATTTTGATAGTATTTTTCGTAATCCGAAAATTGTTTTTCAGCAAGTTCAGTCAGTTCTTTTTGTAACTGTTTATCGTCCTCAGCTGATTCAATCAATCCGTCTTTCCAAGCAAGATACGAATCTTTTCCAACATCTTTGATTGGGTTATTATCAACATATTCATCAAACAAATTCAAAGATTTAAAATCATAATATGTTTCAAATGTGTCTCTGTATTCGTCCAATATTTTTTTGATTCTGTTTTTCTCATCAATCAACGAACTTAAAAATAACTCTTCAAATGATGTTCGATTATTTCTGTTCCCCATTTCTGTAATCATTTGTTCAATATTTTCATATTGTTCAATAAGATTATTACCCTTAATTTCAAAAGGAGAACCCATAAATCCCATATCAACCGACTTATCAAAAAAACTTCTTATCTTGTCATTTTCAGAAAAACCACTTAAATCAAAAAGTCCGGCATAGTTTTCATTGATTTCTTTTATTGATTTTTCAATTACGTCCTTGTTTTCTGCAAGCCAGTCAGCACGATCGTTATGTTTTGTCTTTTCTATTTCCTCATCCAGAAGTTCGTTGCCTTTTTTGCGTTCTGTATTTATATCCTCTAACGCTTCTTTTTCAAATCCGTAGACATCAACAAGTGTTTGTTTCCATTCACTAAGTTCCTGTGTTTTTTCAACCTCTGTTTTTTCACTGTCTAATATATTTTCATACTCTTTTTTTAACTTTGATAGGTTATCAGCGTTTGTTTTATATTCTTTTGCAGAATCTTTTGCCGCCTCCAACGCTTCTTTTTGAGTTACAACATAATCAGACAATATTTTTATACCAGTATTTAATAGAAAACCAACCCCTGCCGACAAAGCCGTATTAAATAACATTGTTGCAGAGCGAAGCAAAACGGTTTGTGATTTTGCTTTGACAAGTTGAATACCATAATTTGCCAAATTTGCACTGCCTGTTTTAATATTCTTTAAATATCCTCCAAGTTGTGCATTAGTATGACTAACAGCCATGGCGAAATCTTCTTGATTATTAGGTGATAGAGAATTAAACGTATTGATAATTGATTTTACGTTTGATAGTCCTCTGGTATTCCCGTTAAGAATAGCGGCATACATCTTTTCAACATTTACACGAGCCAGACCGCCTTTTTTGGCAATATCTTCTAACATAACAGCAACATTAGAACTTTTATATCTAACTACATCAAGTTGTCGTATCCATTCATCTCCAAAATCTTGTTTCGTGTAAAACAAATTAAATTTATTGACAAGATTATTGATTTCTTGACCTGTCAAATCAAAACCAGAATTAATTGTAGTAGACTTATCCTTTATTACATCAAATATCTTTATGATTTCATTGCCTTTAGCACTAAACACCATTTACGCAATAACGTTTTGAATTATTATGTAAAAAACTATTGACAAATTAATCAAAATATGTTATCATGAATTAAATGTAATCTATTGTTTTAAGGAGTGTGTCAACTATGAACAAAGTATATAATTCTGTATATACAGACAAAAAAGGACTCTTTAACATAAAAAAATACAACATCTCTCTTTGCTTTGAAAAAGAGAAAATTACCGGAAATGCTATACGAATCCCTAATGAATCCGACTATATTGATTGGGATTTTAAGAATTTTTCTGTAAATTACGGCGATATAATTAATTATGGGAAAAGCTCTTTTGAAGATATAGAAGTTTTACAAATAGACATTTGTTCTCAATATGTTGCAAATAAATATTATGACAGCTATGTTTTTCCTTTATCAACAGTATATGATTTAAACGAAATAATCGCCGACCTCGAAAGGCATATTCAAGATTATAAAGCTATACAGGAAGCCGTCAAAATGCAACGAGAAAAAGAGAGAAATGAACTTATACAAAAAAGGAAAGAAGAAGAACGTCTCGAACAAGAGAAAAAAATGGAAATTGTAAATTTTTATAATGACACATATAATTTCCACATTAAAGAAAACACTCCTATATATATAATGAATCAAAAACCTTTAGAATGTTTTGTAATATATGTCGGTGACGATAAAAGTCTGAATTTTCTTGCAATTGACGGGGAGTATAAACGCGAAATACACAGTGTCATACAGTATAATGAAATACATTACTATGAAAAAGCCGGTGCAGTTCATTACGCAACAAATATAAATGCCGATTATATCGGAAGTCAGTCTTTCGGTGGTAGCTTTGTTGGCGCAAGATCGTCTGTCGGAGCAGCGGCATTGGGCGGTATATTATTAGGTACTATGGGTATGGCGATAGGTACATTAGCTTCTTACAAGCCTGCTGAATATACTGCACCTACATATACACCGAGCAAATTTAATATTTCATCTGAAACTATAAAAATAGATGAAAGAAATGTCATTTTAAACTACTATTCAGAACAAAAAAGACAATATGTTGATATTGAACTTCCACAAGAGATTTTTAACTTTCTACAGACTTTTCTTCCAGAGAAAAAATATGCGATCGTCATCGCTAAGGAAACGCAAAATGCAGTACAATCTTATGAAACGACAACACAAGATGATATAATTCCACGACTAAAAAAGTTAAAAGAACTTTACGAAATGGAATTAATTTCAGAATCTGAATACAGCGAACGCAAAAAAGAGATATTAGCCGGAATATAATTATCAACTACATTACAAACACTCCTTTCTGTAATCAAGCGAAAAAACTCTTGTATATCTACCTGAAAAGATGGATATATAAGAGTTTTTTCTTATTGTTTTATTATTTGTACGCACTTTCATACCAGTCCCAATATGCGGCGTCCTCTTTCATACGTCCCATATTTATTTCGTGCTGTTTTTCTGCAAGTTCTTTTTCAAATTTTACTATTGAATCAGGTTTTTCGGAATCGCCGTTTCCGCCGCTGTTATCGTCGGGTTTAGCGTTGTCAATTTCTTTAGCTAATGCGCCCTTAAAAGTTATATCCTGTTTTAAGCGTTCTATTTCATCATCAAACCAAGATGTATCACCGCCGTGCGCTTTTGTCTGTGCCCTTGCAAGTTCCAGTTCTGCAAGTCTCAATTGGTCTGTGGCGATTTCGTCAAGATATGTTTGCTTTTCAAGGTCTTTCAGCTTTTCAATATTAACAACAAATTTGCCGTTTACAATGTCAAGACATTCATTGAGGTCTATCCCTGATTCCGAAAGTTCCGCAAAAGTTGACGCCGAAATTGCCCCTGACGTTTTCATTTCTTCCATTGCTGTCTTTATAAGAGAAATTTTCTTGGACGCTTCAGACGAAATATCAGCAAGAGTTTTAATTTCTTCTTCCGCTTCGTCGGTATCAACAGTTATGGGGTGTGCCTTTTTGAACTTTTCAATTTCTTTCGCTGCACCGTCAAGTCCGTTTTTGAATAGATCAGGAATTTGAGTAGCAATTTCTAAATCTTCGTCTGATAAACCAATCAAAAAGTTATATTTTTGATTTGCGAGTTCGCCCTCACTTGCACTGTTTACTGAGTTCAAAAACATACTGGTCGCTTTTGAAAGGTTTTCAAAATATTTTTGATAATCCGGAAATTGTTTTTCAGCAAGAACGCCTAACTCATGTTGTAATTTTGTATCTCCCTCGGCACTGTCGATAAGTCCTTTTTTCCATGACAGATACGCATTTTTACCTGCTTTTTCATTATACGGGTTATTTATCTGATATTGTTGAAACTGATTTTCAGCAAGATTGCTGACAGCTTCGCTTTCATTGTCTACATAATCCTGATATTCCTTTGCCAGATCATTAAGTTTAGAATACAAGTTAATATTTGTATAACCATATTCTTTTAAAACTTTCATTGCTGATTTTACATCGTCAAGCCTTTTTTCAGCATCTCCGCTTACGAACGATAATCGTCCGTCCCACCATATTTTATCAATAAGACCAATATCTTCGGTAAAAATCCCAAGGTCTTTTAACGCTTGTGCAATTTTATCGTAATCTTCTTTTGATTCAAAATCATCATCAGAAAGCATAAAACTTTTATTTTTACCTGAACCTACCAGATTTTCATATGATGATTCACGTTTTGCCTGTTCACGCTCCGCAATTAAAGAATATTCTGCGTCCTCTAATTTTGCTTTTTGTAACTTCCGCAGTTTTTCAATTTGTTCATCGTACTTTCCATTTACAAGGTCAATATTATCAACCTCAGTGTGGTACATATCTGTCAATTCTTGCTGTATGTCCCGTAGACGTTCTTTTTCCTCGGCAGTATAAGATACCTTGTCGGCAAATTCCTCATACGACTTTATCAAATCGTTTAAATTGTCGGTTTCTTCTTTTGCTTCTTGTGCAGTTTGACTAATTTTTTCTCTTAATTCGTTCTGAGCATTGACAGCTTTTGTGATTCCAGATATAATAAAATTAAGTAAAGCTATCCAACCAACATTAAGAATTAAATTCAATGTTGCTCCCATGGCTTTAGAAGCTACTGCGGCAGCCCTTTGTGCAATGGTAAGTTTTTCTGTTACAACAACAAGACCTTCTGTATTAATTGTTCCGTATTTAGCATTTGCCGCTAAATTTTGTACAGCAATACTACTATCGCTCAAATAATGATAAAATGCTGCTTGTTTGTTTGTGCTTAATTCAATTGCTTTATTATATTCTTTAATATTTGTTAAATCATGTTGTGTAATAACATTTGGATTAGTGAATGAACTTTTTATTCTATTTTTAAATCCTTGTGTATTATTCCAGTTTTTGATAAACAAGGACATATCTCTATTGAATATTGAAAGCGCTTTGCCACTTTTGGTAATATCGCTCGCAATTATTTTAAACACCAATAACTTTTAATAAAATGGTTTTGACACTTCACTAAAAGGAGGAACGATAATGAAAACTTGTCCGAAATGTAATGGCAAATATTTTGATTCTGATACCAATTGTTCAGAATGTGGTATAACATTAATTGACAATGCAGAATATAATAAAATCGTTTCTGAATTACAAGAAATGACATACGAAGAACGCAAGAAACATCAATATGAGCAAAGATATAGAACAGTATACAAATATTACTACAACGGTTCAACAAGTAATGACACTTGTGTTACAGATAAAAGCACATCATCTAATTCAAATAGTTGTAATATCCCCAAATGCCCCACCTGCGGTTCAACCAATGTAAACAAGATTTCCGCCACCAAAAAGGCACTTGGTTTTATAACTGTTGGTGTTTTCAGTTCAAACCTTGGTAAGACAATGGAGTGTAAAAACTGTGGATATAAATGGTAATATAGAGGATTGCTGATTATGAAAATTTTTCCAAAATGCAGAGGTTATTATTTTGGTATGACAAATAATGTTACAAGTGAAACACCTGTTTTGCAATAGTAAACAAAAACAAATGTAAAAGTTGCAATATACGACAAATTTTGCCGCGTATTGCAACTTTTTATTGACAAAATCAATATAATATGATAGTATAAATTAAATGAATGTTTTACTATTCAGCAGAAATATCATCAACATTGCCGCATTTTTTCAAAGGAACCACATCATATGATGATACACGGCGTTCTTCGTTTTCTTCTTTCTTGGGCATACGAAACCATTCTTCATCGTGTGCCATATCCTGCGTCATTGTGATTGCTTTTATCCTGCCGTTTGTAAGCTGTTCAAGCATTATATCGAGGTCGTCAATAAGCACCTCTCCGCAATGCTCTAAATCCCACAACGATTCAATAAGTATCGGTTTGGGAATGTTTCTGTTTTCCTCTTTTGCACGTTTATATATTGACACACCGTTGACGCCGACACTGACTGCGATCGGAATACCTGTCTTTTCTGATAAACGTATCAAAAGGTCGGTTTTACCTGTGCCTTTTTGCTGAAAAAATTTAACTATAATTATCTTCCTTTCAAAATTTTTAAATGGAGGTTTTTTTCTTATGGTATCGAAAGTTTGTAAAATGATGAAGATCAACAAAGAAAATTTAAACGAGTTAGCAGATTTACTATATCCTATCGGCAATTTTGACAAACTCAACCGTGTAATCACACCTAACACTTATGAGAGCGACTTATTAACACCTGTTTATCTTGCTATCGGCAGACTTTATAACGGAAGTCAGGGTCAAGACAAACTGATAGACAGATATATGACGTACTGGACAACTATTTTTGATTATCCAGATGAAAATCCGGAAACTTTTGAAAAATTTTATGCTGACACTAAAAAATTAATTGATGATCTGAAAAAGTAAACTTTCACAGATAGGCTGAAAAATACAGCCTATCTCATTTTGTTTCAAATGTCGTTACATCAAATGGCTTGAAAAACCATTGTCTCCATATTGAAACATAATGCTTACCGTTCGCTGTATATTTACTTGAATAAGTAAACGGCAAAAGCTGTTTGAACATAAATATAATTTTTTTCATTATATTGTCTCCTTTCATAAATTGAATTTATTATTGTAATTATATTATAGCATATAATTATAACATAAGCAAATGAGGAATAACATATGAAAATCTGTTTAAAATGCAAAAGAAAATTATTCGACAGTGACGAACAATGCGACAAATGCGGTTGCATTGATATAATGGATAAAAAACTTTATGATGAATTATGCACAAAATTTGAGAACGCCAAAGAAAAAGAAAAAGATTTACTACGGCAAAGCGACGAATATAAATTGATCTGCAAATATAAATTTATTGTAGATAAAAACAATACTCCGGAAAAAAGAAAAGAACAAAGCAAGAGAGACAAAGAATTACAAAAACAAAAAAAACAAGCTCTCTTTTGAAAAACCTACTCCACGTCAACGCTTAATGGAAAATAGCTTGTCTCAATCAACAGTCAATAGTGTAAAATGTCCTTACTGTCAGTCTACCGACGTCTTAAAGATCAGCACTACCAGTAAAATTGTTTCTATCGGTGTTCTTGGACTTGCAAGTAATAAAATAGGGAAACAATGGCACTGCAATAATTGTAATAGTAACTTTTAGTTACATAATATATCATTCCTTTTTATAAAGTAAAAGCAGTCTGATTACAGGCTGCTTTTTTGTGTAATTGGAAATATAAACAAGTCATTTTAAGAATGACTTGTACTATTTTACCAAATACATAAACATAATATTAGTAATAATGCTAAAATTCGGCATAAAATTATGCAAAATATTGTATTATTAAGAATTATCGAGTATAATTAATATATAAAATATTACAAAGAGGGCGGTTCAATGTTTAAAAAATTTTATAAAACATTTTTATTTTATGGAATAATCGCGGTACTTTTAGGTGTTATAGGACAATTAGTCATTATAAATAAATTAAATGATGAATCATACAAATTAATGGCTAATATTGTCTCAACAGCACTCACAACCATAGGTATAGGTTTAGTAGTTGGCTATGTTATGGATATGACAAAAAATTCTGCCGAGTATACAGAATATTTTCAAAAACAACTTAAAAAGACCGTTGTTTCTCGTGATTTTATTAGCGATTTATCTGATGAAGAAAAGAACAAAATAGTAGAACGTTGCCTAACTACAGATTCTACACATGAAATGCTGTCAAAATATGTAAGATACAAATCCGGCAAAATAAGCAATTTGTGTAATGGTCATTTGCGAAGCGATATAGACTATATGACGACCGCCAAAATGACTAATAAAGGAATTGTATTGAGTACCGATATGAAGTACACAATTTACAAAGTAAATAATGCATATCAAAAAATTACTCATTTGTTTCAAAAAGAAAACGGAGAAATTATTTCTTTGAAAATTATTAATTCCAACAAAGAGGTTTACGATGTTCCAAAAGCAAAATTAAAAACCGAAAAAATTACACAAAATCAAAATGATGATGATATAGCATATGAAAATAAAGTTGAAATACCTGCGCATCTAAAAAGTGAAAAATCTCTTATAGTAAAATCACAAATCAAAGAATACGGTTATGATCATTGGGCGTGTTTGGAATGGATGTCTTTATATCCAACAGATGGAATATCTTATAAAATTATATGCGAAAATGGTTTAATTATTAAAAATTATATGATTTTTGACGATCAAAGGGGATTGTATTCTACTAATATAGAGAAAAATGACAACGGAGAAATTGTAAAACTAACTATATCGTGCGATGATTGGACAGATCCATATACTGGCTTTTCTTTAGTGATTGCCAAACCATGATTCTTTTTTGTTAAGGCAATTACCAACTTTTGTAATAAGTAATTGCGATACACTTTCTATTTCGATACAGTTGTATTTTAATCTTAATAACCGACAAATTAAATTCACATCTCTTTTTTGACCTTTCTCACTGCAATCTAATTCATTATCATACAATGTTTTTAAAGCTAACTCAAAATTTTTTCCTGCCATAATTTCACCTCTTTACCATTATTACATATACATTATACGTTTTTTGTCGAAAACAGAATTGTTTAATTTGTATATATTTAGTATAGCACGGTGAAAATATGTTTTCAAACTACTTTTTAAATATAAAATTTACAAAAAAAAAAAAAAAAAAAAAAAAAAAAAAAAAAAAAAACAAACACATAGAAAGCTGCTTGAAGAAAATCTCCGGCAGCTTTAATTATTTTTGCGGACATTATCGGCTATTGCCTTGCAATCCTTTTTTAAACTTTTATCGTCTTTATTGATTGTTTTCTCGCTATCTGAATTATATGTAGCGGAAATTTCACAAAATTTCTCTGTATCGATCATAATTACATAACTTGGATCATCTGAACAATCATATGCCAACTGACCGCCATCAATTTTTTCATCATTAGTCACAAAACAATTAACATAATACTTGTAATACTGTAAAATTATTTGTGGGTGCTTTTCGTAATCTTCACAGAATTTCAAATATCCACAATACATCTCATGAGTTTCCGGATTATATGCAGATATATATGTAGCACCATTATCATCAATTATATCCTGCCATATATAATTGTGTTTTGTCCTATATACACCAAAATAGCGTAAACACCTATCAATTGTTTTTGAAGCATATATCTTTGAAAACAAAAACGCCAGAAACGCCGTTGAGATAACCATACCTAAAATGTCTACAATTTGATAATGTGTCGTAGGAAACAAACTAAAAAAATTACTTAAAACAAATCCGACTATGATCGAACCCCATATAATATTTTCGTATCCTTCAGAGTTTTTTATAGCACAACAGTAATTAAAAACCCTTAGAAATACAAACCCTAAAACTATGTATAAAATAAATTGTGGCAAAAAATTTATTATGCTTTCCATTTCTACTCCTTTTTGTTTGCTGAATCTTTATGTTGTTGTATTGTTTTGTCTATTGGACTTGAAGGTATAGGATTGTTATTCCTATCCATATTAGCTTCTACGGTGCTAAACTCATGACGTCCGTATCCAACAGAAAAATCCGTGCTATGTTCAAGCGTATCAGGGTATGCAGGCGTATTGCTTCCTTTATTATCGTGGTTCATTATGATCCATCTCCCAAAAATGATATTTTCTTAATTATATCAATTTTCGGTACGGATTACAATTTGCAATTTATACAATTTTACTATATTTTATATGTAAAGTCATACAAACTACTTTCTCACCACACAAACCCCGTCTTTAATCTCTTTCTGTATTCTTCCTTGCTTTGCCTTGTTTAGAATACTACAATTTCGGCTATAGCGTGAGCAGCCGACGCAGTTGTTTTCAAACTCTTTCAACTGTGACATATTATCAAAAATGCCTATGTAGTCAACGGGATAAATATCAATTTCAATACGGGGATTCTGACTGTCGTAATATATACGATTGACCCTTTCACAAACCACATTATCATCAAGCCATACCAGCTTTGTTGAGGTTATTGAATCCCAGAGGACCTTGAAGCAGTTATCGCTATCTTTGTCTATTCTATCAAAATAAAATGTACAGTCAGCGTAAAAATGCTGCTGTTTATCCGGAATAAGTGTCCAGTTCTGATTTATAACTTCCTGCCGGACGTATTTTGCGAAATCCTGCTGAAATTTCGCTGCTTTCGTTGTTTTGTAACTCATAACAACAGGTTTGCCGTTTTTCATTATCGCCCTATATCCGAGGTAGTGATTGACCGACGGCGGAATAGGGGACACCAGATATAAATGATCCACTTTTACCTCCTATGTAAAAAATAGGGCGATACTCCGTCATTCCAGATAATATCGCCCTATTTGTTATAATATTTGCAAATTGACCCCGCTCTTTCCGAGATCACAAATTTTCCTTGTTCCGGACACCATCTCTGCGCAATACATTTTTCTCCGGTTTTTCCGCAAAAAATATACGCATTGCCGCTGTCGTCGGAAGTGCCTTCGCCGGAACGTCTTGATTGATACGGGCAAAATGTTATTCTGTAAGCCATTATTTCACGACCCGATATTTAAAACCTTTTTTGCCGATAGTTCCTTCGTATTCGATTGTAACTGTTTTAGCGGAAATATCATCAACTTCCACAGCCAGTCCGTAACCCTCAAAATTTACAACAGCTTTATTTCCGCCGTATCTGTCGATAATTTTAAGCGTTTTGATGTTTTTTGACTTTACAGTCTCGGGCTGTGTGTCTACAAAAACTGTTTCAACCGTATTTTTATCGGCAATATATTTCTTTCTGCTCATATACCCTCCGGTTAAATTTAAATGCAGGGGATATTTCACCCCTGCATAATAAAATGATTATCCGTCAATTTCTTCCGTAACTTCAACGGAAACAGTCGTTGAAAGACCTTTGTATGTTACGGTAACAGTACCGCTGCCCTGCGCAACAGGAGTTACCTTGCCGGTAGCAGCTTCCACGCTGATATAGGATTGATCGTTTGTCGAGAATGTCGCTCCGGATTCAATAAGTGTCTTGTCGTAAAGCGCACCCTTTGTGCCGAATACGGAAATAGTTACTCCTTTTTCCTTGTCTGCTTTGCCAAGTTCAATAACAGAAGGAGAAGCAACTATCATACTGAAGCTATCGAGGTCCTCGTCCTCAATATACTCCTGATAGTAACCATAAGACTGTCCCTCACCGCATATATCGGAACTTACAGCAACAGCAGTACCGGAAATTTCATAGGAAACATCGGAACTATACTGATGATTCCAGTTACCGGAAAGTGCAAAAGCAGGGAATACATACTGCGATGTACCGACCTTACCCTTTGTCCCCTCAAAA
>CANQZR010000003.1 GCA_947628405.1 uncultured Clostridia bacterium | reverse complement strand
AACGCATATAACGTCGCCACCCCATTCCTCGGCAACAAGGTCATATTCCGTGAGCTGCTGTTTTATCATGTCAGGGTTTGCGCCCTCTTTATCCATTTTGTTTATTGCAACGATTATTGATACCCCCGCTGCTTTTGCATGGTTGATAGCTTCTACCGTCTGGGGCATTATTCCGTCGTCCGCCGCAACTACAAGGATAGCTATATCGGTCACCGACGCTCCGCGCGCTCTCATGGAAGTGAACGCTTCATGTCCGGGAGTATCAAGGAAAGTTATCTCCTTGCCCTTGCAGGTAACTCTGTAAGCGCCGATATGCTGTGTTATTCCGCCGGCTTCGGTGGAAGTAACGTTTGAATTTCTTATCCTGTCAAGCAGAGATGTTTTTCCGTGGTCAACGTGACCCATTACAACAACTATCGGAGCACGCTCAACGCCCTCGCCGTCGTCGTCGGAATCATCTATAAGGCGTTCCTCTATGGTAACTATTACTTCTTTTTCTACCTTTGCGCCAAGCTCCTCTGCAACCAGTGAAGCCGTATCAAAGTCTATGACCTGATTTATGGTGCACATTTCACCAAGCTGCATAAGTTTTTTGATAACTTCCGTTGCCGTAACTTTCAGCCTTGCGGCAAGCTCGGATACAACTATCTCGTCCGGGATAAGGACTTTGAGCTGCTGCTTTCTTGCTCTTTCCAGTTCAAGACGGCGCAGCTTTTCGGTCTCGGTCTCTTTCTTGGTGGAATACTGCTGATTTTTCCTCTGCTGTGATTTCTGGGTCAGCTTCTGCTTCTTTGAAAAGTTATCTTTCTTGCGGTTTTCTCTTCCCGAAGCGTTAGCCATGTTGTCATACTTTTCGTTGTATTTATCCATTTCAACATAGGAGCCTCTGGTGTCAACGGTGTGTATCTTCTGATCCACCACCGCGGCAGCGTCGCCGAACCTTACGTCCAGCTTCTTCTTGTTGGACTGCTGCTCGGACGGTCTGTTCTGGTGCTTCTGCTCCTTGTTTTTCTTCTGCTCGCTGTTTTTCAGTGCCTGAGCGGCATTGAAGCGCTCGTTCCTGTTCTGGTTCTGCACTATAGGCTTGGGCAGAGGTTTGTTTGCCGCCTTTGCAGGCTTTTCAGGCTTCTTCTTGCCGTGAACGGCAGCGGCGCCTCCGGCAGTTTTCTCCGCCGCAGGCTTTTCGGCTGTGGGAGCGTCTTTTTTCCTGCCCGATCTTCCGGCAGCCTTTTCTTCTTTTTCGGCTCCTGCGTCCTTTTCGGCAGCCGCTTTGGACGGTTTTTTAGCCGCTTTCGGTTTTTCCTCTTTTGCAGGTTTGTCATTCCTTGTGCTGAAATATTCATCAAAGGAATCCACATTATTATTCTGCGAAAAATATTCAAGAATATAATTTACTTCTCCGCTTTCAAGAGAACCGGCAGGCTTTTTTGCCGCCCCCAGCTTCTCATTTACCAGATCGGCAAGTTCCTGACTTGTTACCCCAAGATCCTTTGCCATTTCGTTTATTTTAAGCTTTGGCTGTTTTGCTGTACTCATAGGCTGTATACCCTCCATTTATTGATATATCATTCATCTGTTGCGGAATAGTTCAGCAGTTCAAGTGCTTTTGCCGCAAATCCTTTGCCGCACACGGTAAATATCCCTGCTTTTTTCCCGAAGCATCTGCCCGCTTCGTCAAGCGTTATGTCCGATCTTACTGCCGGGACGCCGCTCTTTGCCGCAAAGAACCGCACTTCCTTTTCCGTTTTAGGGGAAATATCCGCCGCCGTTATCACCGCTTCGGCTTTTCCCGATGCAAGGGCTTCTTTCATAGGATCAAATCCAAGCTCCAGCTGCCCTGCTTTACGGCATATGGTAAGAAGATCAACCACTCTGCTCACCGGCTGTCAGCTCCTTTTCCATAGCGTCGCAGACCTCGTCGGATATATCGCAGGAAAAGGCTTTTTCAAACCGTTTCGCCTTTCTTGCCTTGCGGAAGCACTCGGTATCGCGGCAGATATAAGCGCCTCTGCCGGACTTCTTTCCGGTAAGGTCCAGCGAGATCTCTCCCTCCGGGGATCTGACCACGCGGATAAGTTCCTTTTTTGGTTTCATTTCACCGCAGCCGAGACACATTCTCATGGGTATCTTTCTTACCTGCGCCATATTCCCACTTCCTTACTCTACGGGATTTTCGGGCTTAATGTCTATCCGGTAGCCCGTAAGTCTTGCTGCCAGCTTGGCATTCTGACCCTTGTTCCCTATCGCAAGGGAAAGCTGATCGTTCGGCACGATCACCGTGCAGCTTTTCTGCTCTCCGTCCTCTATCTGAACGCTCAGCACCTCCGCCGGGGCAAGCGCATGGGCGATATATACCGCAGGATCTTCATCATAAACTATGATATCTATCTTTTCACCTTTAAGCTCGTTGACTATATTGCCTATACGGCTGTGCTTAGGACCTATGCAGGCTCCCACGGGATCGACGTTCTTGTCCTTTGACCACACCGCTATTTTAGTCCTTGAACCTGCTTCACGGGAGATAGACTTTACCTCTACCGTTCCGTCATAAATTTCCGGTATCTCAAGCTCAAAAAGACGCTTTACAAGGTCTTTATGCGTCCTTGATACCTTTACCATAGGCTTTCTGTCAGGATTGATTATATCCGAGATATACAGCTTTACAACGTCGCCCTCCCTGAGCTTTTCGCCGGGTATCTGTTCATTCTTATATAAGTATACCTCGTTCTTGTCGATCATAAGAGTAGCATTGCCGCTTTCCGGCTCTACCCTTTGCACCGTAGCGGAAACGGCTTCGTGCACTTTATCGCTGAAACGGTTGATGTACTGCTCTCTTTCAAAGCTCTTTATTTCGGTGCGGATAGCCTGCTTGGCATTCTGAGCTGCAACGCGTCCGAATTTTGCGGTAGACAGCTTATATTCTATCACGTCGCCGTCCTGAACGGGCTGACCGGTATACGCTCTTGCTTCGTCTATCGCTATCTCGCTCATATCCACCGGGAGCATATCAACTACCGTTCTCATAAGGATAACGTCGAATACTTCGTTTTCCGGGTCTATGTCCACCCTGTAATCCTCACAGTCGGGATATTCTTTCTTGACCGCTCTTGCGATGCCCTGCTTTATCTTTTCGACCAGCAGATCCATGGGTATGCCGTTTTCCTCCGAAAGAAGCCTGAGTGCTTCAAAAAATTCCTTGTTCATTTTTATAAATTCCTCCTAAAGTCAAAATATATGATACATAACGGATATTCCGCATAACATAAAAAATTTATTCTCCGATATCGTCCTCTCCGAAAAGCTCGTCGGTATCGTCATCATAAAGGCGGATAAACGCCGTGTCCGAAAGTTTTATGTCCTTGTCTCCCTCCTCGGTGACTACCGAGACCGTTCCGTCGTTAAAGCCTTTGAGTATCGCTATAAATTCTTTCTTGCCGTCCGTTTCGCGTATATACCGTATACGCACGGGACATTCAAGAAATTCCTCAAAATGCTCTTTCTTTTTAAGTTCCCGTCCCAGTCCCGGAGAACCCACTTCAAGCATATAATTCTGCTCGATAGGATCGGCTTCGTCCAGAGCCTTTGACAGGGGACGGGTCATTGCCTCGCAGTCGTCCATGCTAAGACCGCCGTCCTTGTCGATAAGCACGCGCAGATACCACATTGCGCCCTCTTTTTCAAAAACCACGTCCCAGATCTTCAGTCCCAGACTGTCGGCGATAGGCTTTGCCAGTTCATAGACTGCCGAAACGGTATTTCCTCCTTTAGCCATTTTATCTATCCTTTCACACAACACAAAAGACCGGAGCGTTCCGGTCTTTTGTTACAATATTATGATGATAATAGTATTATACCACACCTTTTTTTAAATTGCAAGCATTTTTTTGAAATTTCTCAAAAAATTCCCTTTATCTGCTTTCCGCAAGATATGTTGATACCCGGTTCTGGATTATTTCCGCAGTTTCTTCGGCGGATCTGCCGCCTGCAAAGAACGCCCCCGCCTCTTCCGAAACTATCGCGTCAATATTCGGATCGTAAGCTGCCGCCTTGTTTGCAGAAGTGATTATATCCATGATACGGGCGTTGTCCTCCTCGGTATTTGCGCCTATTTCATAGGAATTTCCGCCAATGGTCATTGAAACAACGGAATTTGAATTTAAAAAACATTCCGCCTGTTTTTCAAGGGAGGATACCCTTACGGGAAAACTGTACGAATGTATATCCGCAAAACTGTCCTGATATTCTTCGGAATAGAATGTTTTTAAAAATTCCCATGCTCCCTGCGGTTCTTTTGCGCCGGAAGTTATCGCAAATATTTCGGAAGCGCTTATCACCGGGCCTCCTCCCGACAGCGGAAAACCCTTTGCAGTGACTTTTCCGCCGAAATACCATTCCTCATATTCCCTTAAAGACCTGAAATTGAACATCACGCCGAAGTCAAGCAGGGCGTCGCCGCTCCTGAAACGGTTCTGATACTTTTCACCGTAATCATTGTCGCTCTCCGCAGGAAGCTCTTTGCAGAACTCAAGAAGTTTTATAAATTCTTCAGAATCAAAATGGCATTTTCCTGACGCATTGTCAACAAAATTCCCGTAACCGCTGTAGGTAAGCTGCGAAATTATACTTTTGCCCGAATATAAAGTTCCGAAAACTTTCACAGGTCCTTCGGCATTATTTTCGCAAAATTCAAGAAATTCGTCTATATCCCAGTTTTGCTCTTCACCCACAATTTCGGTCTTTCCTACAATAGTTTCTACATAAAAATCCGGAACGGCCTCGTAAAGTTTTCCGTCACGTTCAAACGCTTTCAGAACATTGGGAAGAATATCCTCCCGGTCTATATCGCCGTCATTGTCCATAAACGGGTAAATATCGGCAAAAAGCCCTTTTGAAATATAGCTTTCAACGGGGATAAACTGATCCAGCAGCAGTATGTCCGGAATATTTCCGGCAATTATCTCATTATTCAGCCTTGTCCGCGCAGTTATAAGATCTGCGCCGTTATCGTTAAAAACGGTGAGTTCAACTTTATATTCACTGTTTTCCTTGTTGAATTTATTTATCTGTTCTCTTATCTTTACGTCGCTGTCTATCGCGTACATAGTGACCGTCTTTTTTTCAGTCCCGGAGAAATTTTCTGACAGCACCGCTGCCGCTTTGCTGTTCATACGGACAGTTCCGTCATATTCACAGTAAATGCAAAGGATCTTTCCGTCCGGCAGTATTTCAAATTTTCCACCGTTCCTGACCGCGTCAACATTTATCCCGGTTGCGGACGCGTCCGCTATGGGCGTAAGTTCGCCGCTTTCTATATCATATCCCACAAGAGCGTTTTCCGTCAGCAGAAGCAGGTCGTGACCGCCCGTTCCGTCCAGAAAAGTTCCGTTAAGATCTGTTTTGAATTTTTCGCCCACTTTTTTATTCTGAACGTCGATCTCCGCAAAGCCGTCCGCTGTACGGGTAAATATCCTGCCGTCCCCGGCTTTGAAAATACCGCCTGCGGAGGAATTTTCTCCAAAGCCCGAAACATCAAGCGTTTCAAGGATCTTTCCGCTTTCATCTGCAAAACAGATCTTACTTTGCTGCGAAATTACAAAAATTCCCGAACATTCAATGATCTTTTCAATTTGCAGAAATTCTTCGTCCGTATATTCTTTTATTCCGGAAATATCCGCCTGCAGGATCCTTTCGCCGCCGTTATATTTTGTAATATATATTTTTTCATCCGAGAAATTTATTCCGCCAACGGCAGTTTCCCTTTCGGCGGCAACAAGTTCTCCGTTTTCGGAAACAAACGCGCACATTATCTGCCGTGAAACGCCGCCCGAAATATCATTTTCAAAAAGAACAGTCTCATCTTCAAGTTTTCCGTCAGGTGAAACGGTCTGCATTTTCACCCTTTCCGAGCCGTCCTGCGTCATTTCCGCGCCCACAACAAAAAGTTGTCCGTTGTTGTAAAAAATATCTCTCCGCGTTGTTATTCCGCCCGGAAGCTCCATATCCTGTATCATATAGGTCTTCCCACGGGGAATGTCTGCCGTTTCCGCAGTTCCGGACTTTGCGCACGACGAAAGACCCGATAGGAGCGCCGCGCCAAGTACTGCACAGATCAATTTTTTAAGTTTCATATTATTCTCCTTTTTTATACCGTTCCTGACGCAGGTTCATAGCCGCTGTCAAAAACTTTCTGAACGTCACGCAAAGTTATAGTTCCGTCCTCGTTTTTTGAAAATGTATATTCCGACTGCAAAGCAGCGTAAAAATAAAGTTCATCGCCATAATAATCAATGCGGACTTTCAATTCCGTATCCGTTTCGTCATATCCCGCAAACGCCGGATAATACCAGCTTCTGCCGTGACCGCACATATACGGGTACAGTATGCCGTCTTTCAATACGCCTATGTCTTCCATTCGGGCGAAATCTTCATCAGACAGGTCGATATCATAAAGTTTTTTCATAAACTCCTTTGCTTCATCTACAGAAGCCGTTCCGTCCTCATGCACCGGAACAGTATGCAGCGCCCAATGAGCGTAATACGGCTCTCTTTCCGCCGGCTCGTCCTTATCGAATATGCCGGTCCACTCCGTATGATCGCAGGCTGCAAAATATGCTGTTCTGATAGGCTCGGTAAAACCGTATGCGTCCTCCGTAAAAATTATGGCGTCCTCTTTTGCGGCAGGGAAAAACAGTCCTTTGTCAAATACCCATTCCGAATCACCGTCGGGGAACATTTCGCAGCTGCTGTCCGAACAGGTCAGGATAACATCATAAACGCCGTTCCCACGGTGAAAATATTTGTATGTATCAAGTTTAAGATCATCAAGAAAATCATATTGTTCCATACCAAAGAACGTGCCGCCGCCGTGCTGTATATATGACATAAGCTCCGTAAGTTCCTGTTCAAAGGGCATTTCACGCTTTGTAATTTCCGTTTCTTCGGAAGTTTCGGTAATTGTGGGAACGTCGGAAATTTCCGTTATTTCCGTAACTTCCGGCTCGACCGCGGTAATTTCCGTAACTTCGGCAAATTCGGTAAATGCGGAGATCTCCGGCATTTCCGAAAAAGACGTTATTTCATCAGTCAGGGCGGCAGAATCCACATCTTTCTCCGTTTTTTCGCAGCCGCATAACATCATTGCCGCAAAAATTCCCAGAAGCACCATTGACGACAGCTTTTTTGCCATAAAAATTCCCCCTTGCAGAAGTTACCTTTATTCCATAGTAACATCTCCAAGGGGGAATTTCAACAAGTGTACCAAATTGTAATCATATTGTAACCGAATTGTTACCTTTATCCCGTGCTTCCGAAGCCGCCGTTCCTTACGGCGGAAGCGTCGTCGTCCTCGGTTATCCCGAATGGCAGGAATATCCCCTGCGCAAAGCCTTTGCCTGCTTCAAGGGAAAAAGATCTTTCGCCGCAGTTGGTAAATTTTATCATAATATGCCCTTCGTTGTCGGAATAATAATAATCCGCGTCTATTATTCCCACTGTATTGTCCAGCCTTACGCGGAATTTAAAGCCCAGTCCGCTCCGCGGATAAATGTTCAGCACCCAGCCGTCATTTATCCTTGCCCGAATGCCCGTAGGCACCGTTATCCCCTCACCTGCTCCGAGAGATATCCCACAGGGCAGAAAGAGATCATACCCTGCCGAGCCGGAAGTCGCCCTTTCCGGAAGTTTTATGCCGTCATATATTTTTTTTACAGTGCTTTCCGGAAGCGGAGGAAGAAGCTGCCCCATATCCTCCGAAAACCGCTCAAAGCTGACCTTTTCAAATTTTGCTATGCGTTCCATAAAATGCCTCCTTTGCCATATTTCAATTATAATATAATAATGTGGGCTTGTCAAACCGGCATACGGAACAAGACGGTAAAAAATGCTGAAAAAATTCCTCACGACCCCTTGACAAAGAGAAAATTTTATAGTATAATATGTAAAGGATTTTACTTTACAATATCTGCGAGGTGAATGTTATGGATCCCGAAAAAAATCTCCGAATATCGGTGCTGCTCGATTACTATTCCCCCATGCTTACGGATAAGCAGATAGACGCTATCGACCTTTATTACAATGATGATCTTTCCCTCTCCGAGATAGCGGAACATGAGCATATCACCCGTCAGGGCGTCCGCGACAGCATCAAGCGCGGTGAACAGACTTTGTTTGAAATGGAAGAAAAATTTCACCTTGCGGAACGTTCAGAAAAATATTTTTCCATGATAGAAGAGATCGCTTCCCTTGCTGCCGAAATAAAAAAGGAATGTATCTACTGCGGCAATCCGAGAGCGATAGTAAAGCGCGCTGAATATCTTGAAAAGCTCGCTGAGGACAATAAAGAGCTTTTCTGAAACATTTAAAGATGATATTATTTAGTTAAGGAAGGTTTTTATGGCGTTTGAAGGTCTTTCCGAAAAATTGAATGCCGTTTTTAAGCGTCTTAAAGGCAGGGGCAAGCTGACCGAAGCGGACGTTAAGGAAGCCATGCGCGAAGTGCGTCTGGCGCTCCTTGAGGCGGACGTAAGCTACAAGGTCGTAAAGGATTTTGTAGCCAAGGTGTCCGAAAGAGCCGTCGGCGAGGACGTTCTTACAAGCCTTACCCCCGGACAGCAGGTAATAAAGATAGTCAATGAAGAGCTTATCTCCCTTATGGGAAACAGCAATGCAAA
This sequence comes from uncultured Clostridia bacterium, assembly GCA_947628405.1. Taxonomy (GTDB): domain Bacteria; phylum Bacillota; class Clostridia; order Oscillospirales; family Ruminococcaceae; genus RGIG8773. Next base: position 29,345 of record CANQZR010000003.1, on the reverse strand, counting down.
AATAAATTTCCCCTCCAAGCCGCCGTGCATAATCATGATGTGCGGTCTGCAGGGTTCGGGTAAAACTACCCATGCGGCAAAGCTCGCCAAATTCTTCAAGGAACAGGGCAAGCGACCGCTGCTGGCAGCCTGCGACGTTTACCGCCCTGCCGCCATAAATCAGCTTCAGGTGGTCGGCGAAAAGGCGGGCGTAAAGGTATTTGAAATGGGACAGATAAACCCCGTCACCATTGCAAAGGAAGCCGTAAAGCACGCCAAGGATCACGGCAACGACATTGTTATCCTTGATACTGCCGGACGTCTCCACATTGACGAAGAACTTATGGACGAACTTAAAAACATAAAATCCGAAACGTCGCCGAACGAAATAATGCTTGTGGTGGACGCAATGACCGGTCAGGACGCAGTAAATGTTGCAAAAGCCTTTGACGACGCCCTTGGCATAGACAGCGTTCTTATGTCAAAGCTGGACTCGGATACAAGAGGCGGCGCGGCGCTTTCCGTGCTTGCCGTAACGGGCAAACCTATAAAATTCGTGGGAACGGGCGAAAAACTGGGCGATTTTGAACAGTTCCACCCGGAAAGAATGGCTTCCCGTATCCTGGGAATGGGCGATATGCTCACGCTTATCGAGCGCGCACAGTCCACCTTTGACGAGGAAAATTCCCGTAAACTGGGCGAAAGGCTCAGGGAAAACAGCTTCGATCTGACCGATCTTATGGATCAGATGAAGCAGATACAGAAAATGGGACCTTTGAAACAGATAATAGGTATGCTCCCCGGAGTGGGCGATAAGATAAAGGACATGGATATCGACGACAGCCAGCTTAAACGCATAGAAGCCATTATCCTTTCAATGACCCCTGCCGAAAGAGCAAAACCGTCCATTATAGACCCGAAGCGCAAGCGGCGTATCGCCGCAGGAAGCGGAAATACCGTTGCGGACGTGAACAGACTTCTCAGACAGTTTGAGGAAATGCAGAAGATGATGAAGCAGCTTGGCGTTATGGGCAAAAACGGCAAGGGAAAGAAGAATAAGCTGAAAATGCCTCCCGGAATGATGGGCGGCGGATTCCCACCGATAAAATAAATAACGGTCTTGCCGCAGTTTTAAAGCGCTTTCACGGCGGAAACGCCTTGAAATACATCAAAAAATTTTTTGGAGGTGAATATAAATGGCAGTAAAGATCAGACTGAGAAGAATGGGCGCTAAGAAAGCTCCTTTCTACAGAATAGTCGTTGCGGATTCAAGATTCCCCAGAGACGGCAGATTTATCGAAGAGATCGGCTACTACGATCCTACAACGGAGCCTTCCGCTGTCAAGATAGACGCAGAAAAGGCAAAGAAGTGGATGGCTAACGGCGCTCAGCCTACGGAAACAGTCAAGAAGCTGTTTGAACAGAACGGCGTAAAGTAATTTTTCCGTAAATTACCGTTAATTACGCCGAAAAGACCTGCGGGGCGGACGGGTGTTCGTCTCGCTTGTGACGGCGGAAATTTTCCCGTAAGCAGGATCGCCGGTTTCGCTTCAAGTCAGTATCCTGCTTTTTAATGTTCAGCGAAAGCAATTGGAGGAAATTTTTATGAAAGAACTTCTTTTAAGCATTGTTACGGAACTTGTGGAGGACAAGGATTCCATAAAAATAGACGTTGACGAGCCCAATGAAGAGGGTGTTACGGTCTACCACCTGCACGTTGCCCCTGCCGACATGGGCAGAGTTATCGGCAAACAGGGCAGGATCGCCAAGGCTATCCGCACGGTCATGAGAGCCGGCGCAGGCAGAGCAAATCAGAAGATCATGGTAGAGATCGACTGATATCCAAGCAAACAGAACGTTCGGGGAATATTGTGTCCGTGTTTTGCGGCACGGTATTCCTTTTTTATTAAATGCCGATCGGTGATGTATAATGAAGAAAAACGAAATAGTATTATTTGAATATAACGACATAAAGCTTGAAGTTCCCGTAACTCCGGAACAGGATACTGTCTGGCTGAACCGTACACAAATGGCTGAATTGTTTGAACGTGATGTAAAAACAATAGGAAAACACATTGCCAACGCACGGCGTGAGGAATTGGACGGTCAGGTGGTAGTCGCAAAATTTGCGACTACCACTCAGCATGGTGCAATTGAGGGAAAATCACAAACACATATGACAGAATACTACAATCTTGATGTAATAATTTCCGTTGGTTACCGTGTAAAATCATCAAGAGGCATTGCTTTCAGAAAATGGGCAAATTCTGTACTTAAAGATTACATAATCAAGGGTTATGCGTTGAACAATAACCGTATCGATCAGATCGGAGATGTGGTACGGATAATGAAACGTTCTGAAAATTCTCTTGACAGCAAACAAGTTCTTGATTTTATTGAAAAATACAGTGAAGCTCTTGAATTGCTGGATTCATACGACCACCAGAATATGAAACGTCCAAAGGGTTCACAAGCTGTTTATACGCTTACCTATGAGGAATGTAGAGAAGTTATAGAAAATATGCGTTTCAACGCTGAATCTGAGCTGTTTGGCAAAGAAAAGGACGATTCTTTCAAAGGAAGTATAGGAAATATTTACCAGTCATATGGCGGACAGGAAATGTATCCTACACTTGAAGAAAAAGCCGCACATCTGCTTTATTTTATTACAAAGAACCATAGTTTCCTTGACGGCAATAAACGAATAGCCGCCGCTATATTTTTATACTTTTTGGATAAGAACGGAGTTCTATTTATAGACGGCGAAAAATTGATAGATGATTACACTCTTGTCGCATTGACCATAATGATCGCTGAATCAATGCCGGAGGAAATGGAAATGATGATCACTGTTATTATGAACTGCATAAATATATAAATTAAAGGGGGATTTTTATGTCAGACCCGTTCAAGGGCTATGAAAAATCAGCGTCAAAGTCCATTAAACAGCAGCAGGTCATGATATACATTATATATGCGCTCATAGGTGCAATAACGTTATTCCTGCTGACCTCGTTTATTGATCACAGAGGTTTTCCTTTGTGGAGGATAATTGCGATAATTGCAGGAGCGGCGGCAGGCTGCCTTGTAGGGCATATCCTGATAAAAAACGAAAAAAAGGTCTCCGGCAGACTTTATGAACTGGAATGTTCCGAAGGCTATTCCGACGCAGCGCTTGACGAGGCTTACAGATTGATGAACGTTTCAGCCGCTAACGACCGGAAAATGACTTATTCAATAATTGCCGCAATGATACATAATGAAAGGGGCGAATACAGTCAGACCATCGGACTGCTGTCAAAGGCAGATGAAAGCATATTCAGGGTCAGTCCGACAAACGCACATATTTATTACGGCGCGCTTATGACGGCGTATCTTCTTACGGGGGATCTTGACAGGGCTTCCGACACATACAACCGCGGTATATATTTTATGAGAACATATATGAATAATCCCAGTTCCGGCGCTTTTGTATCAATATCTCTGGCAATATATGAATTTTATATCGGGCATTACGAAACGAGCCTGCAATTGCTGGACAATGCGTTACGTATTGCAAAGGAAGAAGCAAATTCCGCAAGCGAAAAGGAAACCGCCAAACAGCGCAAACCTAACGAGCAGCACGCGACCCGGATATTCTACTGGAAAGCTGTAAATTTAGCCACTCTCGGCAACAAAGCCGCCGCTTGGGAGCAGATAAATTCATGCAGGAATTTCTACAAGACGCCGTATTATGAAAAATTATGCAGGGAACTGCTTGATAAAATGGAAAAAGACGAAAAACAAAAACAGGAGAATCAATTAAATGAAACGTTATCTTGAAATAGGAAAAATAGTTGCCGTTCAGGGGCTGAAAGGTGAGTTCCGGGTAGAGCCGTGGTGCGATTCGCAGGAATTTATGTGCGAATTTGACACGCTTTATTTCGACAAGGGAGAAACTCCCGTCGATATCGAACGTTCCCGTCCCCATAAAAACGTAGTCGTAATGAAGATAAAAGGCGTTGACACCGTGGAACAGGCACAGCTCCTGCGGAATAAAATATTATATATGGACAGAGAGGACGTGGAACTTGAGGAGGGCTGCTACTTCGTTCAGGATCTTATCGGACTTTCAGTTATCGACAACGATAACGGCAGGGATTACGGAAAGCTCTGCGAAGTGTCTTTCACCGGCGCAAACGACGTTTACCATATAAAGGATACTGACGGCAAGATCCGTCTTATACCTGCGATCCCGGACGTTGTGATAGAAACCGATATCACAGGCGGAGTAATGAAGATACACGTTCCGGAGGGACTTTTCGATGAGGATTGATATTGCAACACTGTTCCCGGAAATGTGCGAAGCCGTTCTTAGCGAAAGCATTGTGGGAAGAGCAAGAAAAGCAGGTAAAATAGAGCTTCACTGCCACCAGATAAGAGACTATTCCACCGACAAACACCGCCGCGTTGACGATACCCCGTACGGCGGCGGAATGGGCATGGTCATGCAGGCTGAACCTATTTACCGCTGCTTTCTGGCGGTAACGGAAAATTTTCCGCAGAAACCGTATACTATCTATATGTCGCCGAAAGGAACGGTTTTTACCCAGCAGAAAGCTATGGAGCTTTCAAAAAAAGAAAATATCTTCATCATCTGCGGACACTACGAGGGCGTTGACCAGAGGGTGATAGACAAGATCGTTGATGAAGAGATCTCCATAGGCGATTATGTCCTTACCGGCGGAGAGCTTCCCGCACTGGTGCTTACGGACGCCGTTTCCAGAATGTGCGACGGCGTTTTATCGGCGGAGGAATGTTTCACCGAGGAAAGCCACTTTTCCGGATTGCTTGAATATCCCCATTATACCCGTCCGGAAGTGTGGGAGGGAATGAGCGTTCCCGAAGTCCTGCTGACGGGTCATCACAAGAATATTGAAAATTTCCGCCGGGAAGAATCCATAAAAATAACCAAAGAAAAACGCCCCGATATGTATTTAAAATATGAAGAAAATAAAAATATGGACTTGAAATGAATTTTAGTTATTTTTAATGTTAAAAATTTAGGGCAAATTCACTATAAAACTATGTTGAAAGTTGGTAATAGGTCATAAAATTCGTTATAATCACCAAAACGGGAGCGGTTTGGTACACTATAATTAATTCAAAAAGCAGAAAATTACAGCGAAAGTCATTTTCGTAACAAATTGCCGTTGACTATCGGCAAAATGCAGGTTATAATATAAACATAGATAAATTCCGTAGAGTTCGGAATACAAAGCGGTATATATTTCTTGTGGACTTTTCCGTTTTGTACAAGAAGCAAAGAAATGAGTTAGGAGAGAGTATTATGTTCGTTAAAGATGTAATGGTTCAGAATCAGGTCGGTCTTCATGCACGTCCCGCTACCTTCTTTATCCAGAAGGCTAATGAATTTAAATCATCTATCTGGATCGAAAAGGAAGAGCGCCGCGTAAACGCAAAGTCACTTCTCGGTATCCTTTCTCTCGGCATCGTCGGCGGCACACAGATCAGGATCATCGCTGACGGAGCAGATGAAGAAGCTGCTGTTGCAGGTCTTATCGAGCTTGTTGAGAGCGGCTTTGCTGAGGAAACAAGATAAGAACGATATTTGATACTTTTTGAGCGCAGTATACTTGTACTGCGCTCTTTTATTTTGCCTGCGCTTGACGTTCACAGATAAATATGGTATAATAATTAATAATTTAGTTAGAAAGGAACCACAAAAATGACTTTTCAGGAAAATTTTGAAAAATTAAAGGCAATATTCATGAAAGCAGATACTTCCGTTATCAGCGGAGACATGGCAATGCAGATAGATCTGACAGGCGACGGCGCGGGAACTTTCTATGCGGAATTTAAAGGCGGAAAACTTTCCGTTGAGCCTTATGATTACCATGACCGCGACGCGCTCCTTACTGCCGATTCCAAGGACTTTATAAAGATCGCCGAGGGAAAGACCGACCCGATACAAGCCTATTTTACCGGCAAGCTGAAAGTAAACGGCGATCTCGACAAAGCGCTCGTTCTTAGAGATCTTATAAAAAAATCGGGAAAATAAAAACAGCAGCGTAAAATTTTACAGGCAAGGGGGCGGAATACTTATGATAGACGCGGAAATGTGCAGAAAATACCTTGATATCATATTCGGGGATACTCCTGCAAAGATAGTTATAAGTAAGCCGCCTACAAATTCTGAATTTATTAAAATAAAAGCCGCAGGAACAGACAAGGGATACCTTTTTGAAAAATTTACCCGGAAACAGGCTTTCCATGAAAACCTTTCTCCGGAAAACGCTCTTGAAAGGTGTCTCGAATTTCTTTCCTCCGGCTGGTCACAGTTGAACGCATGGGGAAATTCCAAGGAATTTTCCCTTTCCGTTTCCAAAAAAGGAAAACTGCTTTTCGGCAAAAGACAAATTGATACGCATAGTGAGAATATCCATAAAGAAAATCCTCATAACAGGAAGAAAAATTATATCATCACCGAGGACAAGCCTTTTCCCGCTCTTGTGGATATGGGAATATTCACCAAAGAGGGAAAGATAGCCAAGCCTATGTACGATAAATTCCGCCAGATAAACCGCTTTGTGGAGATAGTTGACGACGCGGTAAAGGAGCGGAGCGAGCCGACCGGTCCGCTTAAAGTAATGGATTTCGGCTGCGGCAAATCCTACCTGACATTTGTGCTTTACCACTATTTTACCGAAATAAAAGGGATAGAAACGGAAATGCTCGGGCTTGACCTGAAAGCCGACGTTATAGAAAAATGCAGCGCCGCTGCGGAAAAATACGGCTATAAAGGGCTTCGGTTCGAGACAGGAGATATAGGCAGCGCTTCCATGCAGGGCAGGCTTGATATCGCCGTAACTTTACACGCCTGCGACACGGCTACCGACTATGCTCTTTTCAATGCCGTAATGCGCGGCGCAGAAATGATATTTTCCGTTCCCTGCTGCCAGCACGAACTTAACGGACAGATGAAAACGGATAATTTCAATATACTTACAAGATACGGTATCATCAAGGAACGCACCGCAGCGCTTTTTACCGACGCAATATGGGCAAACCTGCTTGAATACTGCGGATATAAAACACAGCTGCTTGAATTTATCGACTTTGAACACACTCCCAAAAATATCCTTATCCGGGCGGTCAGACGGAAAAATTCCGCCGAAAACAGAAAAATGTATCTTTCCGAAGCGGAAAAACTTATGCACGAATTTTCCTTTGAACCCACATTTTACAAACTCCTTAAAGAAGCAGGGAGGATAATGGAATGATGTTTCAGAGAAAAAATGACCTGACCGTTAAAAATATCTCTTCATCTGCCTCCGTGACCGGAATGAAATGGTATCTGATATCGTTTTTATGCGGAGCATTGCCGTTCTTTCTGGCGTCTGTGCTGACCGTACTGAGGAATAACGGAATATTTTATTATTTTGCGGATTTCAACATCCAGCAGATACCGTTCACCTACAATATCAGCCGCAACATAGGAAATATGTATTATCCGCAGTTTGATTTCAATGCAGGTACGGGTATTGATTACATCAACGCATATTCTTTCTACGAGCTTTTCAGTCCGTTTATGTTCATTTTTGCGCTTATACCGGACAAGGCTTTTTTATCTGCCATGCCGGTAATTATCGCTGTAAAATTCGGCTTCTGCTCGCTTTTTGCTTATATGTATACGGCTCGTTTCTGCAAAACGAAAGAATTTGCTCTTACCGGCGCGCTGCTTTATACATATTCGGGATTTGTGCTGAACACGCTTATGCTGAACTATCTTGACGCGCTTGTGTTCTTCCCGTTCCTGCTGTTTGCCCTTGAAGCTGCCATACAAGAAAAACGGCGTGGGATATTCGGCGCAGCGGTATTTGTCTGTGCCATGACGCAGTATTATATCTTCGGCATAGAAGCTGTTTTTCTGGTGATATATTTCCTTGCAGGACTTATAGGAAAAAATTTCCGCATAAGCATAAAGGACTTTTTCTGCCTTGCTGCCGAGACCATTCTCGGACTGCTTGCGGCAGGGATAGTTCTTGTGCCAACGGTGATATATATGCTCGGCAGCCCGAGAGTAGGCGGATCGTTCGGCAGCATAAAGAATATGCTTCTGTACGAAAATCCTTGGCGCTATCCCAAAATATTACAGTCGATCTTCATGTTCCCGGATATGTCAGGATATATGAACTTCTTCCCGGATATCGGAGCAGAATATCCTTTTGGTTCAAAATGGTCATTTCAAGGGCTTTATATCCCCATGTTCGGCATATCGGGCGTTATAGCCTTTATGTCCGCAAATAAGAAAAGCCTGTTTTCAAGGCTTTGTGTGATATGTGGGGTAATAGCCCTTATACCTGTTTTAAACAGTGTTTTTTCAATAGGCAGTCCGATATATTATGCAAGGTGGATGTTCGCTCCTACGCTTATAATGTCTGTTATGACAGCATGTGCCCTTGAAAACGATATAAAATATTTTAAGGCGGGTGCAGCCGTACAGGCGACAGGCATAAGCCTGATAATTATTTTCGGAGTGCTTTTCCCGATAGAAAAAATTGCCGACATATCAGACAAAAATCTGGTATATGACGATCTTAACAAAATGAATGTGGAATTTCTGTCGGTGGTGGGTCTTGCGGCTGTGCTGATACTGATATTCCGCTTTGCCGGAAAACAAAAATACAAAAAAGCGCTTGTAATTATCACAGCTTCATTTGCATTTCTTGGAACGACCACAATGTTGTTTTTCGGAGCAAAGAATTTTGATCATTCCCGTGTGCTCAGCCCATACAGCGAAGGGAGCGCTAAGTTCCCGGCTATAGAATATACGGAATACGGAAGCCGGGTAATTACGGGAACAAGCGAATATAACCACAATCTTTTATGGGGAAAAGGATCATCATACTGTTTTACAAGCATTTATGACCCATATGTAAGCGAATACTGCTATGCAGTAGGCACTATACCGCACGATCTTGACGAGCATTATCCGTCACAGTGTCTGCTGTCCGCAAAAGAAATGGTCGTTGATCCGGATGATATATACAATGCCGAAGTAATAAAAAATGGTCAGTACAGTAAAGACCCTCTCCTTGCTAATGATTCGGATATATATTTGATATACGAAAATAAAAATTTTATCCCCATGGGCTTCTGCTATGACTACTGCATATCAAAGGAAGATTTCCTTGCTCTTGATGAAAATATACGGGACAGCTTTGCTCTGAAAGCCATGATAGTAGATGATGTATCGGAGGTTTCCGACTATCTCGAACCTGTTCCCGAAGAAGAGATACACATTCTTACCGACGGTGAATTTGCCGAAGAATGTTCAAAACGGGCGGAAAGATCCGCATACAGTTACTTCACCGACAGCGATTCCTACAATGCGGAAATAGAACTTGACGAGCCGGAGCTGGTATTTTTCAGCGTTGCATACAGCCGCAGCTTCACGGCTTATGTGGACGGCGAGGAAGTTCCGCTGTACAATGCAAACATAGGATTTCAGGCTATACCCGTTCCGGCAGGAAAACATACTATAAAGTGCGTTTATCATTCAAAAGAGCGCGATATAGGAGCGGTCTGCTCAATAGCCGGTATAGCCGGACTTATAGTCTATACGGTAATATTTATTATCATAAAAAGAAAAGACCGTATCGCCGCCGATATAGATAACATATAGGAGGAACATATATGGGAATGCCCTTGGACCGTTCGCACAGCGAAAAAAAATATTATATTTCGGCGTTTGTGCTTGGCTGCATACCGTTCCTGCTGTCGGTGCTTTCGTTTATCATACAGAACAGCGGCGTATTCTACTATTACGGCGACTTTAACTATCAGCAAATGGTATTTACTCATCGGATAAGCAGGGATCTTTCCGGGGCAAATATCCCACAGTTCGACTTCAGCGCCGGCACAGGTCTTGATTATATAGACGCATATACATACTATGGTCTTTTCAGCCCGTTTACCTTGCTTTATGCGCTGATACCGTACAGTGCCACGATATATGCCATGCCTTTCATTATGGTGCTGAAATTCGGCGTATGCAGCCTTTCGGCATATATATACATATCCCGTTTCTGCAAAACAAAGGAATTTGCTCTTGCCGGTGCGCTGCTGTATTCATATTCCGGCGCGCTGCTGGTAAATCTTGTACTGCCGTTTCTTGACGCAATGGCTTTCTTTCCGCTTATGCCTGCGGCTCTTGAAGCCGCAATAAATGAAAAACGCAGAGGGGTCTTCGGAGCTGCGGTATTTTTATGTGCCATTACACAGTATTACATATTCGGAATGGAAGCAATATTCATAGCGCTGTATTTCTTTATGGGAATAATAAGCAAACATCTGCGCGTCAGCTTCCGGGACGTTCTTTGCCTTACTCTTGAGACCGTATTGGGGCTTCTTGCAGCAGGAGCGGCTTTTATCCCCGCTGTAATATGTATGATAAACAGTCCGAGACTGGGAGAACCTTTCCACGATCTTAAAGATATGCTTGTATATGACAGCCCGTGGCGTTATCCGCGCCTTATACAGGCAATATTCATGTTCCCGGAACTTCAGGGATACGCAAATATTTTCCCGGATTCAAACGGAAGCGCCTATCCTTTCGGATCGCTCTGGTCGTCGCAGGGAATGTACCTGCCTATGTTCGGAGCGTCGGGAGTTATCGCATATATGACCGCCCGTAAAAAGAACTTCTTTTCTGCCATTCTGGCGCTTCTTATGCTGATAGCGTTCGTTCCGGTGCTGAACAGCATATTTTCCGTGGGAAGCTCCGTATACTACGCAAGGTGGATGTTCATGGCGGTGCTTATCATGTCGGCAATGACAGCCTGCGCTCTTGACGGCGAACCGAAATATTTCAAAGCCGGAATAATTACGCAGATATCGGTAACGCTGCTGATAATGCTGTTCTGCATACTGTTCCCGATAGAAAAAATATCGCTTTGGACCATGGGATATTATAACTATATAGATCTCTGGATAGGCATTATCTTAACATTGGGCGGAGCATTGCTTGCCGGTGTTATGATATTCAGGATGAAAAGCCATGATTCATATAAGGGAATGATAATTGTAATGACGGCGGCTTTCTCGTTTGCCGCGTCGGAAGCAATGCTTTTCTTCGGAATGAGCGATACTTCCTGCCCTGAAGTCTATACGGATCTTTTTTCAGATACGGACGCATACCCGGAACTTGATAATATCACAGACAGCGGCAGGATAGTCAACTGCAGCACGCTTCAGAATATGGAAATACTCTGGGAAAGACCTTCGCCGTACTGCTTTACCAGCATATGCAATCCTTATGTATCCGAATATTGTGACGCTGTAGGTATCACATTTGAACAAATACCCGACAGCTACCCTTCCCTGTGCCTTATGTCGGTAAAAGAATCAATAAAATATGCGCCTTATCCGGAAGAGGACTATTCTGCACTGCACCCTTCCCCAAAAGAAGCATATGAATACGCCGGAAACGATCTGCCCTATGTTTTTTTTGAAAATAAAAATTTTATACCCATGGGCTTTTGTTATGACTACTGCATTTCAGATGAAAAACTTCTTTCTCTTGACAAGGAAGTCCGTGAGCGCATAATGCTGAAAGCCATGTCGGTAGAAGATACGGCAGCCGTTTCAGATTACCTTGATCCCGTTCCGGAAGAAGAAATTTACGTCCTTGACGATAAAGAATTTGCGGAGGAATGTTCAAAGCGTGCCGGAAAGACCGTTTCGGGCTACTATACGGATGATGATTCCTACAATGCGGAAACGGATTTCTCCGAGCCGGAGCTGGTATTTTTCAGCATTGCATATTACGACGGGTTTACAGCTTATGTTGACGGTGAAGAAGTTCCGATCATAAAAGCAAATTTAGGTTTTCAGGCAATACCCGTCCCGGCAGGAAAGCATACCATAAAATGCGTTTATCATTCAAAATGGCGCGATATCGGAGCTGTTTGTTCCGCGGCAGGAATAACAGGCTTTGCGGTTTATCTTATAATATGCCGAATAATAAGAAAAAAGACGGCTGAATAATTTTACGGAGGCTGCCATGGAACTTTCAGTAAAAAGGTCATCAAAGAAAAAATATTATATTTTAGCGTTTGTGCTGGGACTTATACCGTTTCTGATAACCTCTGTATCATTTTCAGTAAAAAGCCACGGCGTACTTTATCTTTACGGCGACTTTAATGTACAGATGCTGCCGTTTACGGTATATGTAAGCAAAAACGTTTCAAATTTTCATTTTCCTCAGTTTGATTTCAACAACGGAGCCGGTCTGGATTTTATAAACGCATATACTTTTTATGATCTTTTCAGTCCGTTTACGTTTATCCATGCTCTTTTTCCTGAAAAAGCGCTGGTGTTTGTTATGCCGTTTATAATGTCCCTTAAATTCGGCGCTGCGTCAATGGCGGCATATATGTATATTTCCCGTTTCTGCAAAACGGACGATCTTGCCCTGACCGGCGGACTGCTTTATGCTTATTCCGGATTTACAATGATAACCCTTACCCTTCCATATCTTGATTCTATTGCGCTGTTCCCGTTCCTGCTTACGGCTCTGGAATCAGCGGTCGTGGATAAACGCCGCGGAGTTTTCGGAACTATGGTGTTTATCTGCGCAATTACACAGTATTATATGTTCGGCATGGAAGCCGTTTTCATTATAATATACTTCTTCGTAAGATTTACCGATAAAAACTTCCGCATAAGTTTAAAGGACTTTTTCTGCCTTGCTATGGAAACCCTGCTGGGACTTGCGGCTGCCGGGATATCCCTTATCCCCGCGGTGATACAAATGGCAGGCAGCACAAGAATGGGCGAACCGTTCAGCAATATAAAAGATATGCTTTTATACGAAAGCCCATGGAGGTACCCAAGAATAATACGTTCTTCATTCATGCCGCCGGATCTTGCGTCGTTTACCAGCTTTTTCCCCGACTTCAAAGGCGAATATCCATACGGTTCAAGATTTTCAAGCATATCATTGTATGTGCCGCTGTTCGGAATGTCGGGAGTGATAGCATATATCTGCGCACATAAAAAGTCATGGCAGACAAAACTTACTCTTCTTTGCTTTATAATTGCATTCGTTCCTGTGCTTAACAGCATTTTTTCAATGGGAAGCTCAATTTATTATGCAAGGTGGATGTTTGCGCCCACGCTCATACTTTGCATGATGACTGCCTGCGCTCTTGAAAACGAGCCGAAATATTTCAAGCCGGGTATCATTATTGAAACCGCCGTCGTTGCTGCAATAACCATATTCTCATTTATTTTCCCCATGGAAAAGTTCTTAAGCGCCGACGACGCGTCCGGCACGTCATATAACCATGAAAATAAATATACATGGATAATTGTTTCGTTTATAGGAATTATCCTGACATTTTTAATGGTATTCAAAGCAAGGAACAACAAGGACTATTCCCGTATGATAATAGCTGTTGCCATGGTTTTTGTGTTTACTATCTCCGAAGCGCTTTGCTCCCTCGGACAGATAGGCAATATGTATCCCGATCTGTTCACCCTTCCTCACGCCGATCCTGATTATGTTCCGGATATAGATGCAGAAGATCAGAGCAGCAGAATTATGCTCGACAGAGATCTTACCAATATAAATCTTACATGGGGCAAAGGATCGTCATACTGTTTTACAAGTATCTACAACAACAATGTTCAGGATTATGTAAACGCTATTGGTACGGTCAATGACGGTCTTAGGGACGAATTTGCCACACAAAGCCTTATGTCGGTGAAAACAGCTCTGATCGCAGATCCGTTCCCTATAGAAGACTCTATCCGTGCAGACGCTTTCAAGCCGTATGACAGCTTCAGCTATTACAAAAATGAAAGCATATATGATTATTTTTTAAACGAAAATTATATTCCGATGGGCTTTTGTTATGACTACTGCATTTCAGATGAAAAACTTCTTTCTCTTGACAAGGAAGTCCGTGAGCGCATAATGCTTAAAGTAATGGCAGTAGAAGATGTATCCGCCGTTTCGGACTACCTTGACCCTGTTCCGGAAGAAGAACTTTACGTCCTTGACGACGAAGAATTTGCGGAAGAATGTGATAAACGCGCCGAAAAAACCGTTTCCGGCTACTATACTGATGACGATTCATACAATGCGGAGACAGATTTTTCCGAACCGGAGCTTGTATTTTTCAGCGTTGCTTATGACGAGGGCTTCACGGCGTATGTGGACGGCGAGGAAGTTCCTATCATAAAAGCAAATTTCGGATTTCAGGCAATACCCGTCCCGGCAGGAAAGCATACCATAAAATGCGTTTATCATTCAAAATGGCGCGATATCGGAGCTGTATCCTCGGTCGCCGGCATATCAGGACTGATCGTCTACACGGTAATATTTATAATTATAAAAAAGAAAAGCAGATCAGCTGCCGTTCCAAATGATAATACATAGGGGAAACAGATATGGAAATACCTATGAACCGTTCTAAAATTGAAAAAAAATATTACATCTGCGCATTTTTGTTCGGATCCTTGCCGTTCATGATATCGGCAGCTTCATTTACCGCACAGAATGGATTTGTTTTCTGCCATTATGGCGATTATGACCTCCAACAGATACCGTTTTTTATATACACCAGCAGAAATATCCGCCAAGGCATACTGCCGCAGTTTGATTTTTATTCGGGAGCGGGTGTAGATTACATAACGGCATATACGTTCTACAATCTTTTCAGTCCGTTCAATTTTTTGTACGCTCTTTTTCCTGACAGTGCAGTAATGGCAGCAAATGAATTTATTATCGCGATCAAATTCGGCACAGCCGCTCTTACCGCGTTCATATATGTTTCCCGATCCTGCAAACACCCGGATAACGCGCTGACCGGCGCTGTGCTGTATGCCTATTCGGGCGCTGTAATGGTCAATCTTGTGCTGCCATATCTGGACGCAATGGCACTGTTCCCACTTTTGCCCACGGCTCTGGAATCGGCAGTCGTAGATAAACGCCGCGGCGTTTTTGGAGCGGCAGTATTCATATGTGCGCTTACACAGTATTATATATTCGGAATAGAAGCCGTTTTCCTGATAATATATTTTCTTGTACGGCTTACGGACAAAACCTTCCGCATAACATTAAAAGATTTTTTCTGTTTAGCGGCTGAGACCGTTCTCGGACTTATGGCTTCAGGGATAGCTCTTGTTCCGTCAGCAGTATATATCCTGAACAGCCCTCGCACCGGCGAAGGCTTCAGCAGTATCAAAGAAATGCTGCTGTATGAAACTCCATGGAGATATCCGAGGATAATACAATCTATCTTCATGCTGCCGGAACTTCAGGGCTACACAAGCATCTTTCCCGATTTCAAGGGCGGCTATCCTTTCGGTTCAAGGTGGTCGTCGCAGGCTATGTATGTTCCCATATTCGGCGTTAGCGGAGCAATAGCATATATCTGCGCAAATAAAAAGTCATGGCAGACAAAACTTACTCTTCTTTGCATTATAATTTCATTCGTTCCTGTGCTGAACAGTATTTTTTCTATGGGAAGCTCAATTTATTATGCAAGGTGGATGTTTGCGCCTACGCTCATAATGTGCGCTATGACAGCCGCAGCTCTTGAAAACGAAGCAAAATATTTCAAACCTGGCATCATTGTCCATTCCGCCGTTCTTGCGCTGATAATACTGTTCTGCCTGATATTCCCTATAGAAAAATTTACACTATGGGAATCCAACGCATACTATAATCATATCCAGAAATGGACCCTTATCCTGATAACGGCGATCGGTTTGATAATTACATACCTGCTCGTTTTCAGGACGAAACGAAATGAAACATATCCGAAATTCGTTCTTGTTGTGGCAGTTGCTTTTGCTTTTGCCGTTTCCGAATCCGAGGTGCTTTTCGGTCTGGGAGATACGCCGTCATCGGAAATGTACAACAATTCATATTATGATTCTTCCACATTCCCGGAAATTGAAAAGACCGACCTTGGAAGAAAGCTCTCTCTGAGTGATGACATATACCTGAACATGAATATCCTGTGGAGGGAATATTCTTCATATGTGTTTACAAGTGTGCAAAGCCCCTATGTTGCCCGATATTGCAGCGCAAAAGATATCCTGTATGACGATTTGAACGATGATTATCCGTCAAAATGTCTTTTATCGGTCGAATACAATGTGAAATACTGCCCCGACAGCGAGGTCGACAATGCTGCCGACCCGCAGGGCGGCGATAACGGATCGTATCCCACATTTGTTCCGTATAAAAAATACGGCAATTACGATATAAAACGCAATACAAATTATATTCCGATGGGCTTCTGTTATAACTACTGCATTTCAGATGAAAAACTTCTTTCTCTTGACAAGGAAGTCCGTGAGCGCATAATGCTTAAAGTTATGGCAGTAGAAGATGTATCCGCCGTTTCGGACTACCTTGACCCTGTTCCGGAAGAAGAACTTTACGTCCTTGACGACGAAGAATTTGCGGAAGAATGTGATAAACGCGCCGAAAAAACCGTTTCCGGCTACTATACTGATGACGATTCATACAATGCGGAGACAGATTTTTCCGAACCGGAGCTTGTATTTTTCAGCGTTGCTTATGACGAGGGCTTCACGGCGTATGTGGACGGCGAGGAAGTTCCTATCATAAAAGCAAATTTCGGATTTCAGGCGATACCCGTTCCGGCAGGAAAGCATACCATAAAATGCGTTTATCATTCAAAATGGCGCGATATCGGAGCTGTATCCTCGGCCGCCGGCATATCAGGACTGATAATTTACTCCGCCGTATGCTTAATTATCAGGAGAAAAAAGAATGTATGAAAAATGCACAAAAAAATTCCTCGGGCGTTGAAATAATTTTACCCACAAATTCATAAAAATGACTTGACTAAAACTCTATAAAGTGTTATCCTATATAGAAATATCCAAATAAAGAAGTAAAGGGCAAACTAAACAAGGAGGTAATTTTATGCTGGAAACAAACTACTCAAACAAGTTCGTGAAGGAAGGTCTTACATTTGACGACGTGCTTCTTATCCCTGCCAGATCAGACTGCACACCCAATATGGTAGATCTCAGCACACGGCTTGCAAAGGATATCGTACTAAACACTCCTATCATGACTTCCGCTATGGATACCGTAACAGAATCCGGTATGGCAATCGCTATCGCAAGAGAAGGCGGCATAGGCATAATCCATAAAAATATGTCTATAGAAAAACAGGCTGACGAAGTAGACAAGGTAAAGCGCTCAGAAAACGGCGTTATCGTCAATCCGTTCTCACTTACTCCCGACAGGCTCGTTGCCGAAGCGGACGAATTAATGGGAAAATACAGGATATCCGGCGTTCCGGTAGTTGACAAGTCCGGCAAACTGGTTGGAATACTTACCAACCGCGACCTCCGCTTCCTTACAGATTTCAATATTCCCATAGGCGATGTTATGACCAAGGAAAACCTTGTTACCGCTCCTGTGGGCACCGACCTTAAAGCGGCTCAGAAAATACTTATGCGCCACAAGATAGAAAAACTTCCTATCGTTGACGATAACGGCACGCTTAAAGGTCTTATTACCATAAAAGATATAGAAAAAGCCGTTCAGTACCCCAATTCCGCAAGAGACAAGTCGGGAAGACTTCTTTGCGGCGCGGCTCTCGGTATCACTGCCGACGTGCTTGACAGAGCAAAGGCTCTTGTTGACGCTCAGGCTGACGTACTGGTGCTGGATTCCGCTCACGGACATTCGCAGAATATTTTCACATGTATAGACAAGATAAAAAATGCTTTCCCTGACGTTGCACTTATAGCAGGAAATATTGCGACCGCTTCAGCCGCAGAAGATCTTATAAAAGCCGGCGTTGACTGTATAAAAGTCGGCATAGGCCCCGGATCCATATGCACCACAAGAGTAGTTGCCGGAATAGGCGTTCCGCAGATAACGGCAGTATACGACGCTGCCTGTGTTGCCGCAAAATACAATATCCCCATTATCGCAGACGGCGGTATAAAATATTCCGGAGACATTGTAAAGGCGCTTGCGGCAGGAGCAAATGTTGTAATGCTCGGTTCGCTTCTTGCAGGCTGTGACGAAGCTCCCGGCGAAGAAGAGATCTTCCAGGGCAGACGCTTCAAGGTATACAGAGGAATGGGTTCTCTCGGCGCAATGGCAGCAGGTTCAAAGGACAGATACTTCCAGGAGGGCAGCAAAAAGCTGGTCCCCGAAGGAGTTGAAGGACGTGTTCCTTACAAGGGAATGGTATCCGATACAATATTCCAGCTTGTAGGCGGTATCCGTTCGGGAATGGGTTACTGCGGCTGCAGGACCATAGGCGAACTTCATGAAAAAGCTCAGTTTGTAAAGATCACCGGAGCAGGACTAAAGGAATCGCACCCACACGATATTTACATCACAAAGGAAGCGCCGAACTACTCGGTACAGATATAAAAATTCAGCTCCGCATATTTTTATGCGGAGCTTTTCTTTTTGCTGTTCACACTATTATAGTTACCTGCTGTTCCGAATACGGTATAGAAGGCATTGTCTTTTTCGGCTCTGTCTCAACAGTCACAGAAGTTTCTGCTTCCTTTTCTTTCTCCCTTTCGATCTCTTCATAAGGTCCGCGCATTTTTATCGCCTTGCCGTTTTCGTCAAGCCAGCCCATAGACTGATAATATTCCTCAAGACACAAACCGCTCTTCTTGATCTCTTCGGCAAAATATTCTCCTACAAATCTGTAATGCCACGGTTCGTAAATAATGCCTGTTACCGCATATTTGTCCTTTGGATATCTAAGAATAAATCCGTATTCATAAGCGTGTTCGTCAAGCCACTTGAAAGCATCTGTATTTTCAAAACCATCATCGTCCATGCTCTGATATTCCTCACACATTATGTCAAGCGCAAGACCTGCATTGTGTTCGCTTTCTCCCGGCAGCGCAACTTCATTCAGCGTATCCGCATAAGCCTCATCATAGGTCATGCCCCGGTTATCCATTCTGTCCTTTACGCTGTTGTCAAAATTCTGCTGCTGATATTCTATAGTCCTGTATGCGGAGACTACAAGAAGATCTATGCCGTCCTCTTTGGCGTCGGCTACCATTCTTTTCAGATAGTCGGCAGCGCGCACATCAAGCTCATATTCTCTCCAGCTTTCAAATACTACTTCGGTATCTATCATGCTGTCATAATCCGCAGGCAGCGGATTGTTCTTGTTCACAAGGAACATTGCCCATGCATTATCTATATTCTCGTCCTCCCAAGGATCGTATTCGGTCGTAACAGAAGTAGTTGTATCAGCGGTATCGGTGACCTCCGCTTCCTCCTCATCGCTCTGCGTGAAAACAAAATTTGTAAGTACAAATGCCAATGCTATAAGAAGGACCGTTATTATCAATAGATATTTTATTCCGCGCAAAATTATTACTCTCCTTTGAATTTTATCTCCTTGTTTTTTCTCTGTAAACCCAATTATAACATTTTAATGCTGAATTTTCAAGACTTGCCGGGAATTTTCACATAAAAAACAAATTTCTCCGACGTATATCGGAGAAATCCGTCATATTCATCAGTTATCAGTTCCCTGTTGCTATAAACGGCCGTACAGAACCTGCCAGAGAAGATATCGGCATAGTTTGCAGCCATATATGTCCCGGACCAGTTACCTTGGTGTTAAAAAGTCCCTCTCCGCCGAAAAGAATGTTGCCTGCGCCCTTTACGGTCTCTATATCCACGGTGCAGGTAATGTCCATAGCTGCAAGATAGCCTGTATCTATAAGTATCGACTGCCCTGCCGCAAGATCATATTCAATAACGCTGCCGTCTATTTCAAGAAAAGCTATACCTTCGCCGCTTAGCTTCTGCATTATAAAACCTTCGCCGCCGAACAATCCCGTGCCGAACTTTTTCTGAAAAAATATAGTTAGATTTACATTTTCGGTCGAAGCAAGATATGCGGACTTCTGTGCAACTATCTGTTTTGAAGGTGATATCTCAAAAGGAAGGATATTCCCGGGCACAGATGACGAAAAAGCTATCTCGCCCATTCCGCCTTCCGCCGTATATTTATTCTGGAATACGGATTCGCCGGAAACAGCCCTTGAAAACATTTTGCCTATGCTTCCGCCTGCGTTTGTTGACATTTTCATATTCGGTGACATCCAAGCCATGCCGCCTCTCTGGCAGCATACCGTCTCACCGGCTTCCAGCCTGCATATTGCCACAGGAAAAGGCGTCCCCTGTATTTCGTATCTCATAGATTTATTCCCCCTAAAAATATTTATGCGGATAGATCCGTTCGCATTACATAAATCAAGTATACCTGTTTTGTCGTAAAATGTCAATAGCCTGTTTTCAAAAACATAAGAATTATACGATCCTGCAAAGATGATAAAAAATTTATGATTTTGCTTGACAACGTCCGAAAAATGATGTATAATAGCTTATGTCAGTCGGCGGGTGTGGCGGAATTGGCAGACGCGCCAGACTTAGGATCTGGTGTCCTCGACGTGCAGGTTCAAGTCCTGTCACCCGCACCAGGCATTTCTGATCTCCCGGCAGCTTTATTGCATATCCGCCGGACATTCCCAAATCCAGGACCTTATGGGGCATTAGCGCAGTTGGGAGCGCACCACACTGGCAGTGTGGGGGTCAGGGGTTCAAGTCCCCTATGCTCCACCATTGCAAACACGTCCGAACCCGGTGGAGGGTTCGGATGCCGAACGCAAAGCTCCACCAATAAAAGCCTCGCAGACGCGCCGTATGCGAGGCTTATTAAAATATTAGGTACACATAAAAGTACACATTTTTTATTTTCCACACGTCCGAACCCGGTGGAGGGTTCGGACGCCGAACGCAAAGCTCTGACAGATGGCACATGTAATATTAAAGTATATGCAAAAACTGTTCAAAACACTTACAAATGACGTTAAATGGCGTTCCGTTTTTATTACTTAGATGCCTGTTTAAAGGAGAAAATTAAAATGAGAAAAATGCAAAACAAAATATTGAATTTATGCATTTTGCTTATTGTATTAATTTTTTCGTCCTGTGCATATGATAACAAAATTGAAACTGAGTTAACATCATTTGATACAAGTGTGTGCAATACAAATTCATCAGATACTGAGTTTGCGGCTATACAGGAAACAACAATCTCCAATACGTCAATAACAACAACTAATACTTCACAAACGACAACAAATTTTGTAACAAGTATCGTTTCTCAAAAAGAAACAACTGTAACCCCTGTAATAGAAGAATATCCTGATTTGACTGTACTGACGCATGAACAAGAAACAAAATTACAGGAGACAGCAAATTCTGAAATAAGTACAGTTTATCAAGAAAAAGCAACCTCCGATACGTCAATAACAACAACCAGTACTTCACAAACGACAACAAATTTTGTAACAAGTATGGTTTCTCAAAAAGAAACAACTGTAACCTCTGTAATAGAAGAATATCCTGATTTGACTCCGCTGACGTATGAACAAGAAACAAAATTAAAAGATGATTTTGTATTATATAAGTCAAAAATTTGGCCAGACGCCAAAAGCGAAGAAATGTTTATTATGGATTATTACGGCATATATAATGATTGTGAAGTTGTCATTATGTGGGGATATGGGTATGATTGCACAGCAGACATTAAAAAAGTAGATGTGGGAGATTGGTCATTTTTACTCACAAGTGGAAGTTATGAAATTTTATTGCACAAAGGCTCTGAGTTTATTGACATAAAAACCGCATATTCCGAGGGATATTTGAGCGATGAAGATATTAAGGCAATTTATTTCTATGCAAATAATTAATTTCAGCGTTGTTAATTTTGAATTTGTGAAAAAACTCGCTTAGAATCATATTATAAGTTACGATATTTTATGAATATGTTTTGTTAAAATTTGATTGCCGTTCTCAAAAGTTTTTTGAGAACGGCAATTTTTATATTTTGTTTGAGAGAATATCGCAAAATCAGCATTCGGAGGAATAGATAGAGTGTAGAGCGCGGAACGCCGTTTGAGGACTTCTCGGACGGCGGTTCTTTTTATTTTGGCTGTATAGAAAAAACGGCATACAGCCGTTAGGGTGTATCGCCGTAAAGAGATGTATAAAAGAAATCAAAACTTCCTGTTTCGGTCTGAAGACAAGTCTCCAGCACCTTTGCAAATATTTTAAGTTTGTTTTTCATATCGTCCTTATTGTGAGGAAACGTAGCGTCATCAAGGAAGTATGCAAGCATGATAACTATCATTTCTGCGCTTTCCTTGGGCGTGTCGGTCTTTACGGATCCTTCCCGTATGCCCTGAGCAAGGATATCCGCAAGAACGGGAGATATTTCCTGAACGGCAACGTTTTTCATTTTGCTCTGAAGTATCATATCATTATTGAGATTAAGGGTAATAAGTATGTTCTTTTCGTTTTCTCCGAAATCTCTTTTTATAACGCTGCGGAAAAGATTTTCTATTTTTTCGGGCGCCGAGGCTTCTTTCCGTGAACGCACACTGTCAAAATATTCCCGTATCGCCCTGCGGTAGCTCTGGTCTATAAGCATATAGAGTATGTCGTCTTTGCTTTTAAAGTAGTAATATATGCTTCCCTTGCCTATTCCGGCTTGTTTTGCTATAGAATCTACGGATATCTCAGTATACGGAGTAGACGCCATAAGCTGCTCCATTGCTCCGAGGATAAGTTCTTTTTTATCTTTTTTCATAAATAAAAACCCCTGTTATCAAATACAAAGGACGTCCAAAAACGTCCTTTTTTTATTCCGCCATATCAGCGGACATCTGCATGAATTTTATAAAATCATTTTCGGGGATCGGCTTTGAAAAATAATAACCCTGAATATATTCACAGTCAAGCGCGGAAAACTTCTTTACAAGATGCTCCGTCTCGACCCCTTCAACTACAATGTGCATATCCATATCTTTCAGCATTTTTATAGTATTCTGCAAAACTATCCACATTTTGGGATTGTCCTCTTCGCCCACAAAGGATTTATCAAGTTTTACTATCTTCAGCGGCAAAGACGCAACGCTTTTTATATTGGAATAGCCCGTTCCGTAATCATCAAGCGAAAAACTTATTCCTGCGCTTATCAGCTTTTCGATATTAGCCGTAAGGATATTCTGCGCATAATTTGCGGCTGTTTCGGTTATCTCAAGATTTATCCTTTCAGGCGGAACACGGAAACGCTTCATTATATCCAGTACCTTGTCTGCAAGATCGGTCTGCATACACTGAGCAACGGAAAGATTTATCTCGATATACTCAAGCCCCAGCCTGCCGAAATCCGGACCGGAAATGAACCGACAGACTTCTTCAAAAACATAATCGCCTATTTTGTGTATAGCTCCGCTCTTTTCTGCGGCTGCAATAAACAGATCCGGCGGTATAAATCCGTATTTTTCATCATTAAGACGAAGCAGGGCTTCCGCTGAAATAAATTTTTTCTTTTCAACGGAATATATCGGCTGATAATAGACCTCGAATTTTTTGTTCGCAAGAGCCGCATCTATTATCCTGTCCAGCTCGTTTGAAAGCTGGAAACGATTTTTCCCCACTATTTCCGATGTTTTCAGCACGCGTCCCGAATACGGATTCATCACATGAAAATCATTTCCGAAAGACATAAGCGACTTAAAATCCGAAATATCCTCCGGACATCTTGCTATACATACATAAGCTATCAGGTTTATTTCCAGATTGTTTACGATCATGCTCATTTTCAGGGCTCTGTTTATCTTTTCGGCGGCGGCTTCTATCTTTGAACGGTTCGCTTCATTTACAACAAAGCGGAACCGTCCTCTGTCAAGATAATAAATATCCGCATGGGCTCTGACTTCCTTGTTTATCTCTTTCAGCTTGTCGGCTGTTTTTACAAGTATATCGTTGCTTGCGTCATACCCCAGCAGCCCGAAAAGATTGACATAATTCGCTATATTCAGAAGTATCACGCTTACGTGCTTATCATTATAGAAATTTCTTTTCATATCCGTTGTATATGCGGAATATTTGTTCAGCCCCGTAAGATGATCTATTATTTCCTCCGGTCTTTGAACGGTTATCGTCACCAGCAGCACGGTGATCGCGGTAAAGAACATTTCTATCAGCATTTCCGGATAGATCATCTGTACTATTATTGCCACAAGCTGAATGGGAACTATCAGCAGCAGCGCAATGAATTTCCCCTTGCTGAAAAGCTCCTTGTGTATGATCGTGTAGATAAGCCCCACTGCCATAAACAAAAAGGCAACGAAATAAAAAACAAAGAAAAGCCTGCCCCTTACGTAATGCTTGTTTTCATCAAAATAAAACATCTGATGAGTAAAAGGATTGACCGCAAGGAGCACTATAAGACAGCAATACGGTATCATACTGCCTATTCTGATAAGATTTCTGTTTTTTATCTTGTGCCATGTATCGGTAAGTGAAATAAGATAAAGCAAAAAGCAAAACGTTGTAAAATTCCGGAGCAGCAGATATCCCGTATGCGCGATATACCGCACCGCATCGCCGCACAGGCTCGGATCGCGGTCACAGGCAATGCAGAGGATATCGAACAGCAAAGCGGCAAAGCTCACCATAGTAAACGCCATAAAAAAATGTCCCTGAACGCCGCGAGCCATTTTTCTTGAAATAATAGAAAATATAAGGAAAACCATAAGAATAAAGGCACATATATCAAACGCAAATGTCTGCATATATTTATTACTCCTCACATTATTCCGGGCGAACGTAAAATTTTTGTAGTTTTCTATTTTAAATTATAACACATTTTATATAAAAAAGCGACTGTTTTTCAGAAATATATGTGAACTTTTTGTAAAATAAATATTTATCGGTTCAAAAAATAAAGCGCTCCGGTAAAAGCCGGAGCGCTCCAAGAAAATAAGTATTGAGAGTTACGGGGAAGCCCCCGTGGGCTTTGTCACCCCCCAAAGTAAGTTTAAACTAAACCGTTTAAGTATGCCGCCCCCTCAAGGGGGCGGTTATATTTAGCGTTAAGTCTTTAATAACTCAACTCTTAACTCTCAACTCTCAACACTAATTAAAATTTAAAAAGTATCAACCCGTCTCTGTGATCTATCATAAGTTCGCCGTTTTTCGTAAATCCATAACTGGTATAAAAGTAATAACCCTCAGGGAAATCATATTCGTCGGTTATCTCTCCGCTGTCGGTGCTTATGCGATACGCTTTCATTCCCATTTCATGGCTGTCGGTAATGGCAATTATGTATTCGCCGCTTTCCGGCATAAAGAAAAATACCGACGTCAGACCGTCAAGCCACCGTGAAAAATCCGCAAACGGCTCGGTATCAAGAGTATCCGTATCGGTGACGAAAAGCTCCGCTCCGAAACCGTCCCATGCAGTCCTTACGGAATATATCTTATTATCCTTTACGCCAAAAGGAACACGATCCTTAGAATCCGGTATGTCCGCTGCCTTGCCCGTAGAAAAATCGTACACGCCAAACCCGGGGATAGCTTCATATCCTACTTCAGAATAAACAAAACGATCGTTGTCTATCGGGAACCTGTATGCTATCGAACGGGTGTAAAATCCGTATTCATCTCCCTCTTTTGTATATCCGGGAATAAGTATCTTCGGCTCGCCGTCCATACAGTAAAGGTCTATCCCCCTGTTGGCAAACTTATGACCGCCGGCTTCAAAAACATAGTCCGGGGTGTCGGGACCGTCCATGACTTCCATGGAAAGATCTTCATTTATCTTTACGGTCACTGATTCAATCTGCTGCGTTTCCTCATCATAATATTCGTCCGACAGGTAGAAAAGCACGCCGTCCGTTCCCTTATATGATTCGGTAGAATAAAATCCCTCCGGCAGCTTTACGCTTCCTAAAGGTCTGCTTTCAAGATCCGTAAAATCAAGCGTAATATATCCGGTACTTTTTTCGTAATTGTAATTGCTCGTGTCATAAAAGACGATAATGTCATCAACGGCATATAAGACATAGTTATTCTCCGGACATTCAATGGCTCTGAAAACCGGTCCTTCGGAGGCTTCAGCCTGAGGCTCTGTTTCCGGAACATAATTCTCTTCAAATCCTTTTATAATTGTCTCTCTTTCCGTAAGCGTTCCGGTCTTTTCCTCCGGAGCAATGCTTTCCGCAGCAGCTTCTTCCTGAATGGCGGAGCTTCCGGAAATTGCCATGATCTCCGGTGAAATATCGTCAGATGTGCTTTCCGCAGTACCGGCATCGCAGGCGGAAAGCAGCAGCGCCGATATAGCCAGAAGCACCGTAACTGTACGTTTCATAAAAATACCCCCGAATAGTTATTCTGACTTAATTATAACTATCCGGGGGCGGAATGTCAACGATATCAGGCAAACTGTAACCAAATTGTAACTCTTGTAACCGCATTGTAATATATTATATACCGCACAGCCGTATCAGAAAAGATTTTCCACCATTCTGTGAACATCAGGACTTACACCGCCGTCAATTATTACCGGCTGATATTCGTCAAGGATAACATATCTGTGCCCTGCGACCTGCACCGTCCGGCAATAAACTATCTTATTTCCGGTGTCAGGATCGGTAAATACCGCATAAATATCGGTAAGAAAGCGTCCGTTTTCATAATCAAGGCGGAGATTTTCTTTCAGAAATTCATCGCATTTTATGCCGCTTTCTCTTATTTCCATAAATCTTTCATGAAGCTGCGAAGCGTATTCCTCGTTTTTCTTTATGTTGTCGGAATAATGATCGGCTGCTATAGATACGCCAATATCCATCTGTTCGTTAATATAATTCATTTCCCATGTTGAATTTAAATATTGAGACGGGTGGAATGACGTATCAAGTTCATAATTTATGAATGTATTGAAATCGTCGTTTGTATCTTCGGTCTTGCAGTTTATGGTATATACATAAAATCCTGAACCGAGTACGCTATATTGTATTTCAAAGAAAACATCCGGCAAGCCCTCTGTTTTTACGATAAATCTGCAATCATACGATCCGCCGCCGCTGTGAGTCGCGTCAAGATCTATCTCGGTATTTTTATCCTTGATGTAATCATAATATCTATTTATCATGTTTTTGCAGTGTTCCCGGCAGGGATCGAGGATATCCGTATCTGTTCCGGTTTTCAGCATGGCTGCTTTTATCAGTACGCCGTTATCTATGTCAAGCATTTTCACTGCGCTGTCCGCGTCGCCGCTGCAAATGCTTTCCATTACTTTTTTTACTTCCCGGGTATAATACACGCTGCTCAAAGAATCGTACCGGCTGTTTGCGTGCATAAGGAATCCTTCCCAGCCCACAAAAACCAAAAGACACAGCGCCAGCGAGATGGCAAGGAATTTATGCCGGGACAGCTTTTTCTTCAATTTTTTAAACGGTTTTTCGGGAGAATTTTTTATTTCTTTCTCCGGCTTCAATTCGCTTTTATAATCCTTTAAAAGCGAGGAACACACGGGACATTCTGCGGTATGCTTTTCTATTTCAAGAGCAGTCTCCGGGGAACAAAGCCCGTCGCAGTAGTTCGGCAGCAGATCCTGTACAACGGCACATTTCATAATATCATTTCCTTTCGTTAAGTTTTTTTAGTATCATTTCCTTTGCGCGGAAGAACGTCACACGCGCCCAGCCGTCCGATCTTTCAAAGATATCTCCTATTTCCTTATAGGAAAGCTCGCTGAATATCCGCAGTGAAAACACTTCCTTATACGGTTCTTCAAGGGTGTGAAGTATCTTGTGGATATCAAGCGTTTGTTCCTTGTCCTCATAGCGCAGGATAATATTTTCCCCGTCGGGAAATTCCTGCTCCTCAACGGAAATGTTTTTCCGTTCGCTTTTTCTCAGATAGTCTATATACAGATTTTTTGCAATTTCACACAGCCATACGGACATTGTGCAGTTCCCTTTATAATTGTCGATATTTTTTACCGCGCGGTAAAAAGTCTCGGAAGTAAGCTCTTCGGCAGTATCCGCATTGCGGCATTTGCTTAACAGAAAGCCGTATACGGTCTTTGCGTAAAGCCTGTATATCTCGTCAAGATCGGACATCTTCACACCTCCTTTGCTAATTAAGACGGACGAAAACGAAAAACGTTACAGAATGCTTTTATAAAAAATAATACCCATGCGGAAAATTCTGCATGGGTATTGCAATGATATCTGAAATGTTATCTCTTTGAGAACTGAGGAGCGCGGCGGGCTGCTTTGAGACCGTATTTCTTTCTTTCCTTCATTCTCGGATCACGGGTGAGGAAGCCCGCTTTCTTGAGAACAGGACGCATTTCGTCGTTCACCTGAAGGAGCGCTCTTGAAAGTCCGTGACGGATAGCTCCTGCCTGACCTGTTACGCCGCCGCCTGCAACCGTGCATACAACGTCGAACTTATCGGAAGTTTCGGTAAGGATAAGAGGCTGCTTAACGATAAGTTTGAGAGTTTCAAGACCAAAATAGTCGTTGATGTCTCTGCCGTTTATTGTGATATTTCCGCTGCCTGCATAAACTCTTACTCTTGCAACGGAGCTTTTTCTTCTTCCGGTGCCGTAAAAATATGGCTGTTTAGATTCGTACATTTACGCTTGCCTCCTTATATCTCGTAATTCTCGGGCTTCTGTGCCGCATGGCCGTGCTCTGCGCCGGCATATACTCTCAGGCGCTTGAGAGCGGCTCTTCCGAGTGTATTGTTGGGGAGCATACCGTTTACGGCTATCATCATAGCTCTTTCGGGATCGTTTTTCATCATATCGCTGTACTTGATCTCCTTGAGACCGCCGATCCAGCCGGTATGCCACTTATAGGTCTTTTTCTCCAGCTTTTTGCCGGTGAGCTTAGCTTGTGCGCAGTTGATTATGATAACATGGTCGCCGCAGTCAGCGTGGGGAGCGAAGGTAGGCTTGTTCTTTCCGCGGAGGATAGAAGCAGCCTGAGCAGCAACGCGTCCGAGGGACTTATCAGCAGCGTCAAGAACATACCATTTACGGCTGATCTCGTTTGCCTTAGGCATATAGGTTGACATAATAATTCTCCTTTTTGATATATTTTTGTCTGTCCGCGAAACGCCGATCGGTTCCGGGTCGGCAAAATTCGTTTGTACGACACAACATTGACAATTATAAACGATAATTTTTCCAAAGTCAACAGTCAAATTGCCGAATTTTTAAAATATATCCCTCAATCTCTTTAATTCTCTGTGATTTGCTTCAAATCTCTCTGTTTCTCATGTTTCATTTCATTTTTTGCGGTCTGAGGGGGATAGAGAGGCGACGCCATAACAATTTGAGATAAATGATAATTTGTGGGGAAGCCCCCACGGGCAATGTCACCCCAAAGTAAGTTTAAATTAAACCGTTTAAATATGTAGCCCCCTCAAGGGGGCG
>CANQZR010000002.1 GCA_947628405.1 uncultured Clostridia bacterium | reverse complement strand
GAGCGGATTACGGGGCTCGAACCCGCTACCTCCACCTTGGCAAGGTGGCGCTCTACCAGATGAGCTAAATCCGCATAATGGCGACCCGGATGAGGCTCGAACTCACGACCTCCGCCGTGACAGGGCGGCGTTCTGACCAACTGAACTACCGGGCCAATGGTGGGAACTATAGGGCTCGAACCTATGACCCTCTGCTTGTAAGGCAGATGCTCTCCCAGCTGAGCTAAGCTCCCGATAGCGCCGCATTATTGATGACTTATTTATTATACACTATTAATGCAGGTTTGTCAAGAGTATTTTTAAAAATATTTACATTTTTTTAGTCAGAACTTTCTTTTTCCCGGTAACATGAATGTACATTATTGGATATATCAATGTGTGAATTGGCGTACAGAACCAATTCACACAACGAAAGCCATATTATTTTATGCAGTTTCTTCCATTTTCATGACTTGTTCCGAACTTTCATACATTGTATCGGCGAATATGGCGTATCCCTTTGACGGATCGTTAACAAAAACGTGTGTTACTGCTCCTACCAGCTTTCCGTTCTGGATTATAGGGCTGCCGCTCATTCCCTGAACAATGCCGCCTGTCTTTTCAAGAAGTTTTTCGTCTGTTACTTTTATTATCATGTTTTTGCCGCAGTTGGAATCGTGAAGATCTATTTTTTCGATATTTATTTCATACCGCTGAGGTTCTTTGCCGTCAATGGTCGTATATATATATGCTTTTCCGGTCTCAATTTCATGTCTCAAACCAAGAACTACAGGTTCTTCGTTAAAATCGAAACCGCTCAACACTCCGTAAAGCCCGTTTTCACAGTTGGATATAAGTGTTCCGGACGCTCCTCCGTCAGAAAAACTTCCCACAAGCTCTCCGGGCATGCCGGCTCTTCCCTTTTTGATACTATTAACTGTAACTTCTGCTACTTCGCCTTTATATAATGGCATTATACACCCTGTATCCACATCGCATACCGGATGTCCAAGACCGGCAAAACAGTTGTTTTCGGGGTTGTAGAATGTCAAAGTACCTATTCCTGCAGAACTGTCGCGCACCCACATTCCTATCCTGTAATTATTGTCTGCCATACACATACACGGCGTGACATCTACCAGCATATCGGTGTCATCTCTTGTAATAGATACAGAAAGAGATCTGCCGCCGCTTTTTTCTACAATTTCAGCAATATCATCATTTGAAAGTATTTTTTTGCCGTTTATGGTTTTGATTATATCTCCTGTTTTTATTCCTGCGTCTATTGCAGGAGATCCTATGCCGTGATCTGTCTCAAAACTGCTCAGTTCAACAACAATTACTCCATTTGTTGTCAGCTTTATTCCGAATGGATTTCCGCATGGTATCAGAACAGGCTCGCTTATTTCTTGTATATTTACCGTTTTAATTGGAATAATTCCTAATAATCTTAATTCCACACGATTTCCTTGATCGCTTCCGGCAGGTATTGACAGCCCTTTTGGGTATGACCGGCTGCATGGTACAGCTTCAATAAGATCTGATATTTTAAGCTCACTGCCTGTTGTAACATAGTAGTTATTAGGAAGTGAGCGGTTATAATATATAATGACGCCTAATACCGTCAGTATCAGCATATTTGCCATGATCGCCATATATTTTATAAAATTTTTCATTTTACATTCCGCTTTATTTCGATCGGGAAACAAAACTCTCCTTTCCTCGATATCCGCGGCTGACCCGCCTTATTACTATTCTCATTTTAAATCAATTTATAAATGCTTTTTATTTGGTTATTTTACACCTAAACATTAAAATAACTTGTCGAATATAGAAAATCAAATTCCGCTTGCATATGTAAATTTTTTGTGATATACTATTTATATCAGTTAAAGACGAGAAAGGATAGTTTTTATGAAAAAAGCAAGGGTTTTCACAATGGTACTTTGCATTGCTTCTGCGGTAATAATTTCATGTGGAATAAATATTATGGGCGGTATTGCCTTTTGCCTTAATGATTACGAAAACTGTGGGATCGCATTATTTATAAGTTCTTTTTTTCTTGTTTTTGGAACTGTTCTTGCCTGTTTTGAAAAAGTATGGCTGCCTGTGATATTTAATATTATAGGTACAGCTTCATACATATATACAGTGTCAAAAATATATGCAATACCGAATACGCTTATTCCCAAAATGTCTACCGAACCGCTTGCTGAGAGACATCTTTTCACCGTTATCGTTACGGTTTTGCTTGCCGTACTGACTGTATTCAATTTCTTTACAGATAAAAATGTTGAGAAAAGGCAAAAAAAGCGTGCCCGTAAATTTAACAAAGAAAGCCGTTCCCTTAAAGATAACGAAAAGATATTGTAAAATAAATGTTCTTATTTTTATATATATTGTCAATTGAAAAAATGTCTGTTTTGTTATAAAATTATATACTACAGTTTTATTTCATGAAAGGAGAACTGCCTTGATAATCGAGAAAAATCGTTAAAAAGGCACATTTGCATAAAATGAGTGCAACTATAAAAGATGTGGCTAAGGCAGCAGGCGTCTCGGTCGCAACAGTTTCAAGGGTATTGAATAACAGCGCTACAGTTTCTGCCGCTGCTACTGAACAGGTAAACAATGCTATCAAAAAGCTTGGATACAGTCCAAATTTTCTGGGCAGGAACCTCAGACGGTGTGAGACTAATGTTATCCTTGCAATAATCCCTTCTACCGAGCAGACTTTTTACAGCGAAATAATAAGAGGTATGCAAAATTCTGCTTCAGATCATGGTTATGATATCCTGCTCAGTACTTCAAACAGTACATACAGCCTTGAACTTCGTCTGCTTAATATGCTTTTTAATCGTACAGTAGATGCAGCTATACTTCTTGGTACTCAGCTTGATCCTGAAACACTTATGGAATTGAATGACAAATATCATATTGCTCTTTGCTGTGAACGTGCAGAAGGCGCAGATGTTCTGACTGTTTCTGTTGATGATGAGGGCGGAGCTTATGCAGCAGTTGACTATCTGGTAAAATGCGGACATAAAAAAATCGGAATGATATCCACCAATATCACATCAGCGTCTTCATTTGACCGTGAAAGCGGTTACAGACGTGCGCTTAATGACAATGGGATACCATTCCGTGAGGAATATATTTACAAGGGTACTTATGATTTTATAGACGGATCCAATGGATTAGAATATTTGAAAGGATTGCCGGATCCTCCCGATGCGATATTCTGCGTTTCGGATATTCTTGCCGCAGGAGCGGTAAAAAAAGCTCTTTCTGAGGGCTTGAAAATCGGTGATGATATTTCTATATGCGGATTTGATAATATTTCCCTGAGCAGTATGTACACTCCTGAGATAACAACGATAGAACAGCCGTGCTACGAAATTGGCAGAACTGTTGTTGATGAACTTATTAAAAACATAAACAACAATGAAAAAACTAACAAAAAGATAAAACTTCCCTACAAACTTATCGAAAGAGAAACCGTGAAAAAGATAATGTAAAATAAATACCTGCCGGCATTTTAAAAGCCGACAGGTATATTTTTTATTATAAACATTACCGATCTTTCATAAGATCCATTATTTCATCTTTTGAAAAATTGTATTTTTTGTCGCAGAAATGACAACAAACTTCTATATTATCCTCTTCTTCCGCCATTTTTGTAAGTTCTTCCCTGCCAAGACTGATAAGCGCGCGTTCAACGCGTTCCTTGCTGCAATCACACCTATATTCGCATCTGAAAGAGTCAAGAAGCTCAGGCTCAAGACCGTCAAGAACTTTCATTGCAATATCTTCTGATGACATTCCCGAATCCAGCATTTTTGTTACCGGAGGGAGTTTATTTACATTTGCTTCAAGAATGTCAATGCATTTCTCGTCCGCAAACGGCAGAAGCTGTATAAGATATCCTCCGGCAGCTTTTACCGTAAGATCGGGATTTACCAGCACTCCCAGTCCGCAGACGGTAGGGATCTGTTCGCTTACGGCAAAATAGCTTGCTATATCTTCCGCAATTTCTCCGGAGACTATAGGAACTTGTCCTACATACGGTTCTTTCAGTCCAAGATCTTTCACAACAGAAAGTGTTCCGTTACGTCCCACAGCACCGGCAACATCAAGTTTTCCGAATTTATTAAGTGGGATTTCCACTATAGGATTAGAAACATAAGATTTTACATTTCCGCTGCTGTCCGCAACAGCTATAAGAGGTCCGGTCGCGCCGTCACCGTTGAGACGTATAGTAACCGAATCTTTTTCGCCTTTCAAGCCGATCCCGATCAATGAAGCTGCTATCGAAAGCCGCCCAAGAGCTGCCGTTACCACAGCGGACGTCTTGTGTATCTGTTCTATTCTTGAAACTATATCCAGAGCGTCAATAGAAGTTGCGGTCACAGAAGCATCTGCGGAAATAGTTCTGACTATCTGAGCCATTATATCATACCTTTCTTGTTACATAGACGAGTTTTTCGCTGTCCCTTTTAGGAGGATCAAAGCTGTCATAATCATACTTGGCGGCAATTTGCAGCCCACTTTTCCGAAGCAGTTCGTCTATTATGTATTCCTCAAAAGCAATTTCGGAAAATTCGTCCTCATAACGTTCGTACATACCGTTTTCCAGCTTTTCAAAGAAAGTCAGAGACATATCGACGCGGTTATCATCATTGCCATTGTAAGTATTCTGCCAGATGCAAAACACCGTTTCCATATCGTAAACAAACGTATTATTGCCAAGAATATTTTTGTGTTTATACGGAGTATTGATATCAAAGATAAAGAGTCCCTCAGGTTCACAAAAGAGAGAGACTCTTTCAAATGTTCGTTCAACATCCGATATGTTCGGAAGATGATTTATTCCGTCCAGTGCGCATATAGTTACGTCAATTGTGCCAAACATATCAAGCTGCGTCATGTCCTGGCAAAGGTACTGTATATCAAGACCGTTTTTTATCTTTTTTTCAATGGCTGCATTGAGCATATCTTCAGAATTGTCAACACCTATAACATCATAACCCATTCTGCTAAGTTCTTCAGCAAGGCTTCCTGTACCACAGGCAAGATCAAGCAGGATATTTTTTTTGCCGCCATGACGTTTTATCAGTTCATCAAAATACCCGGCACGTTTTTTATAGGAAATATTTTCGGTTAGCATATCATAGAAGTAAGAAAAACTTTTGTAACCTGCCATTATTTCTTACTGCCCTTCTTGTCCATTCGGCTGAAAACAAGCGCATAGCCGCCTTTTCCCTGATAGTTAAGAGTTCTGTTCACACGGCTTATTGTAGCAGTGCTTGCACCTGTTTCGGAAACGATATCTTTATAAACTTTTTTATTTGTAAGCATTTTTGCGACCTGCATTCTTTGTGACATAGACTGCAATTCTATGACAGTACATAGATCTTCAAAAAAAGCGTCGCATTCTTCTTTGGTTTTCAGCGATAATATTGCTTCATACAGATCGTCCATATGTTCAGAATTAAGTTTATTGTTCATATACTTATCAATTCCTTTCACATCAGTTAAATATGCTATTATCATTTTAGCATATCATAGTGAAAAAGTAAATAGTTTTTTGAAAAATTTTTAAACTTATTCTTCGTCATTTCTGATGATATCGTCCAGAGTCTCCCTTTTAACAACTATCCTGGAATTTCCTTTGTTTACAAATACGACTGCCGGCTTGCGAAGCCTGTTGTAATTTGATGACATGGAATAATTATATGCTCCTGTAGCAAGGACGGCGACAATATCGCCTGGAACAGCTTCCTGAAGCTGCATGCCCTCGCCTATAAGATCTCCGCTCTCACAGCATTTGCCGGCAATGGTCACCGTAGTATTTTTCGGCTGAGAAGCCTTATTTGCTACAACGGCTTCATATTTTGATTTATAAAGAGCATATCGGGGATTGTCACACATTCCGCCGTCAATTGAAACGTAAGTGCGGATATTCGGGATATGTTTTACTCCGCCAACTGTATAAAGAGTTATACCGGCAGGGGCAGCAATAGAACGTCCGGGTTCTATAAGTATGAATGGAAGTTCAATATTCTTTTCCGCGCAAAGTTCTTTTACTCTGACAGAAACTTTTTCCATGTACTTATCATATGCCACAGGAGAGTCCTCTTTTGTGTATTTGATGCCGAAACCGCCTCCAAGGTTCAGTTCTTTTACTTCATGTCCGAGTTTGGCCTTTATATCGGCTATGAAATTTATCATTATTTCAGCAGCCAGAACAAACGGATCAATATCAAATATCTGACTTCCTATATGGCAATGCAGTCCAACAAGGTTTATATTTTTAAGAGAAACTGCCTTTTTAACTGCTTCAAATGCTTCTCCTGTTTCAAGAGCAAAGCCGAATTTACTGTCTATCTGACCGGTTTTTACGAAATCATGAGTATGAGCGTCAACGCCGGGTTTTATACGGAACATAATATTTGCCTTGATACCTTTTTTCTCTGCCATATCGTTAAGACGTTCCAACTCAAAAATATTGTCAACGATTATTCTTCCCACATTATTTTCCACTGCAAGCAGGAGTTCATCATCTGTCTTATTGTTGCCGTGAAAGCATATTTTTTCCACAGGAAAGCCTACGGAAAGCGCCGTATACAATTCACCCTCGGAAACTACATCAAGACCTATGCCTTCCTCCATCATGACTTTACACATAGCCTTGCAGCAGAATGCCTTGCTCGCATAGCATACCAGTCCATTTCCATTATAATATTTATCAATAGACTGTTTAAAGCTACGGCAATGTTCACGGATAAGCTCTTCGTCCATTACATAAAGAGGCGTACCGTATTTTTTAGCAAGTTCTACAGTGTCTGCTCCGCCTATAGTAAGACAGCCTTTTTCGTTTACAGATAAGTTTTTTGAAACAAACATTTTATATTTTCTCCTTTTGCAACAATGATCATATTTCATCAGAAAGTGCTTCTGATATAAGAATACGGATATCTTCCGTTCCCTCTCCGGTCATAGAAGAGAACTCTACTTTTTTTATACTGTCGAAGTATGGTATTTCCGAAGCAAACCCTACCCTGCGCCTTTCTCTTTCACGTCTTGACAGCTTATCTGCCTTTGTAAAGACTATTATAAAGGGCAGTTCGTTATCTATAAGAAAGTTTATCATATGGATATCGTCCTCAGAAGGAGGATGCCGTATATCAATAAGCTGAACTACAAGCGCAATATCACGTCCGGACGTAAGATAGCCCTCTATAAGCTCTGCCCAGCGCAGTTTTTCATTTTTTGCAATACGCGCATAGCCATATCCCGGAAGATCCGTCATATAAATATCTCCCAGACTATAAAAGTTTATAGTAGCCGTTTTTCCGGGTACGGCTGATACTCTTGCAAGATTTTTTCGGTTGAACAGTTTATTTATAAGTGTAGATTTTCCGACATTTGAGCGTCCGGAAAAGGTTATCTCCGGTTTTTCCGGAGCAGGTATCTGGTTAAATCTTCCGTATGAAGCATAAAACTCCGCGATATTAAAATTCATGAGATGCCTCCTGTACAAATGCCAATTATGTTCAAATTTGCAATTTCTGTAAATAACAATTGTAAATCAGTGAAACGCCAAATACATATCCATAATAATTATATCATACTATTCGCGGAGTTTCAAGTGCTTTTAAAAAAATTGTACAATTCTGTCATATTGTATTTAAACTCAATAATGAATTTACAGGGTCCAAAACTTTCAAAACATCTAATTCCGACGGAATCCACTTTTTCGGAAGATCCAAGTGTTTCCCCTGTAAAAAATTCAATTCATAAATAAAAAGATCCTGTTGTACAAGAATACAACAGGATCTGAAATCAATCGGTATAAACGCTTACTTTCTTGCGGTCACGACCAACTCTCTCGAATTTTACCTTGCCGTCTACCATTGCAAAAAGCGTATCGTCTGAACCCTTTCCAACGCCTGTTCCGGCATGGATATGAGTACCTCTTTGTCTTACGATAATATTACCTGCAAGAACATGCTGTCCGTCAGCTCTTTTTACACCAAGACGTTTCGATTCGGAATCTCTGCCGTTTTTGGTGGAGCCCATACCTTTTTTATGTGCCATTAAGAATACACCTCCAGTACGGAAAATAAACTCATTTGTGGATCACGCTTTGATAGCGTCAATGCGAACCTTTGTGTAAGGCTGTCTGTGACCCTGTTTTCTGTGAGTAGAGCCCTCCTTGGGCTTGTAGGTGAAAACAGTTATCTTCTTGGACTTACCGTTCTTGAGCACCTTAGCTTCAACAGCTGCGCCTCCTACATAAGGAGAACCAACGTCAAGACCGCTGTCCTTTCCTACGGCAATTACCTTATCAAAGGTAACAGTATCATCAGCTTCAACATCGAGCTTTTCAACAAAGATCTCGTCGCCTTCCTTGACCTGATACTGCTTTCCGCCTGTTTCGATGATCGCGTACATTTCCGGCACCTGCCTTTTCCATAAACTCGCTGTAGACAGGCGGCGCAAAACGCACTTAAACAAGCCTGCAACATGCGGCAATAAATATTATATCATGGCTGCTTATATTTGTCAAGCATTTTTTCAAATTTTTTTACATCATTTCCGAAAGATCCATAATAAACCTATCGGCTTCTTCCTTTATACGCTCCATGTCTCCGGCAGAATATCTGTCATAAACGCCTATAGCAGTCATTCCTGCCTTTTTTGCACTGATAATGCCGTTAAGTACATCTTCAAAAACAACACATTCGCCCGGCTTAACATTGATCTTTGATGCTGCTAAAAGATAAACGTCAGGAAAATCCTTACTTTTTCCTGCTTCGTATGTTGTGCAGAATGCATCAAAATAATCATAAACTTTGTTGCGCATAAGAACAGGTCTGTAGAGGATCTCCGGAGAAGCCGTTGCTAATGCTATCTTGATCCCTTTGCTTTTAAGAACGTCAAAATATTCATGTACATGTGCTTTAAGGATAATATTTTTCTGATACTCTTGTACAGCAAGGTCATTGAACTCTTTTATAAGATCCTCCGTACTTTCTTTAACTCCAAGTTTATGCATCTCTTCCGCAGCGTTTTCATACGTCATTGAAGAAAGTTTTTCCGCAAAATCATCCGAACAAGGTATTCCCCTTTTATTCAGAATGATCTTGTCTATCTTTGCCCAAACCGTGTTGGAATCAATAATTGTCCCGTCAAGATCAAAAATTGCCGCTGAAAAATTCATGTAATATCACCTATCGGCTGAATTTATTTAAGTTCCACTATAGTAACTCCGTCCTCGCCCTCGCCAAAGACGCCGGCGCGGTAACTTTTTACCGACGGATGATTTTTAAGATGTCTTTGTATACCCTGCCTGAGCGTTCCTGTTCCTTTTCCGTGGATTATAGTGACTATCCCAATTCCGGAAAGAACAGCATTATCAAGGAACATATCCACTTCATGTATTCCCTCATCAACAGCATGCCCTCTTATGTCAAGCTCCATAGACGAAGAACGTTCCATTTTTCCTTTAACACCTTTAGTGGATACTTTTTTATTCTGGTATGTCACCTTTTCAGGCTCTATAAGGCGCAGCTTTTTTATGCTTATCTTTGTTTTCATTATTCCTGACTGAACAAATACCATTCCCGAAGTATCGGGATCGCTTGCAAGTATCCCTTTTTTGTTTATGTCGATTATCATAACATTGTCTCCTCTTTTAAACGGACGAGGAGGAACATATTCTTTATGTTCTGCGGCTACTATCGGATTGGCTGTATCGAACATCTTATTGAGCGCAGATCTGTTTTTGGAACGTGCGTTTGCTGCAAGCTGAGAAAAATTTTCTTTGTCTTTTTGCTTTTTGATCTCGTTCAGCTCGTCCATAAGAGCGTCCGCCTGCATACGGCAGCTTTCAACTATACGCATAGCCTGTGTTCTTGCTTTAGCGATCTCGTCTTCTTTTCTGTTATTCAGATGTTCAAGTTCTTTTTCAAGCTCGGAAAGTTTTTTCTCGTTTTCCTTTCTTAAAGATTCAGCTTCTTTGCTTTTCTTTTCAAGTTCGAGACGGGAGGCTTCAAGCCTTGCTATAACTTCTTCAAAACGTTGATTTTCTGTAGAAACGAGATCATTTGCCCTTATTATGATATTTTCAGGCATACCCAGCTTTGCGGAAATGGAAAATGCGTTTGATTTGCCCGGAGAACCTATTATCAGCCTGTAAGTGGGCTGCATGGCTGCCATGTCAAATTCACATGAAGCATTTTCTATCCCGTCACTTTCTATGGCATATAGTTTGAGTTCCTGATAATGTGTTGTAACAAGCAGTTTACTTCCTCTGCTTTTCAATTCATCAATGATAGAAACTGCAAGAGCGGCGCCTTCTATAGGGTCTGTGCCCGAACCCAGTTCATCAAGCAATATCAGTGAGTCACCGTCAGCTTTGCCAAGGATCTCTACAACGCTGCTCATGTGAGAGGAAAATGTGGAAAGGCTGTCCTCAATGCTTTGCCTGTCACCTATATCTGCAAGTATGTTCCTGAAAACGGATATATGACTTCCGTCTCCTGCCGGGATAAGAAGTCCGCACATAGTCATAGCCGTAAGCAGTCCGGTCGTTTTTAACAATACAGTTTTTCCTCCTGTATTTGGACCGGTGACAATAAGTGCCTGATAGTCATATCCAAGTTTTATATCAACGGGAACGACTTTGTTTTTGTCAATAAGCGGATGCCGTGCTTTTTTTATGTCTATTCGTCCGTCATTGGAAATTTCAGGTTCGCTGGCGCGCATTTTTGCGGCAAGATTTGATTTAGCAAAATAAAGATTAAGCTCTGTACATATAAGATAGCTTTCGGATATCGCGTCTGCCCTTGCTGCACATTCTGCGCTAAATTCAGCAATAATGCGCTCTATTTCTTCCTGTTCCTCACCCTGAAGGACTCGTATCTCGTTGTTTGCTTCTACAACAGATATAGGTTCTATAAAGTAAGTAGCACCGCTTGACGAGGCAGCATGGACTAATCCTTGGATATTTCCTTTATGTTCGGCTTTTACAGGAATAACATATCTGCCGTTTCGCATAGTAACTATATTTTCCTGCAAAGATCTCTGAACATCTGAATTTTTTATCAATTCATCAAGACTTGCATGGATCTTTGCGCCTGCCTGTGCTATCTTACGGCGTATGCCGGCAAGTGTGGGACTTGCCGTATCGGCAATTTCATCTTCCGATAAAATTGAATCCTTTATTTTGTCTTCAAGATACTTGTCCGGAGAAAGAGACGCAAACAATTCGTCAAGAAGTGTAACTTCCTCACCTCTGGACTTGTTCCAGTCGGAAAGTATCCTTATCTGATAAAGCATCTGAGCAATATCAAGAAGTTCTCTTAAAGTCAGATTTGCTCCGGATCTTGCTCTGCTGAGCGATCCGCGAACGTCTTTAAATGCTGTAAATGCAGGAGTTCCGTATTTAACAGACAGATCAAATGCCTGGGCAGTCTTTTTTACCTCACGTTTTACAATATCAATATCCGTTTCAGGTTCTATAGAAAGCGCAGCTTCCCGTGAACGTTCATTTGAGGTCTCATCAGCCAGCATTTCAAGTATTTTATGTAGTTCAAGTGTTTCATAATATTTATTCATAATTTTTTATGCTTTGTTATTATCAAGCATTTTCTCCTTTCGGTCATACGTCAGGACTTTTCTTCAACCGTCATCAGACCGTTTCTGTCACAGACCTGCTTGTAAAATTCAAGTGCCTTAAAATTTCTGTTAAGACGTGAAATAATATATTTTTCGGTTATCTCGTTAAGCTGTTTAAGCGCCGTTTCTCCTACGCGGAAATTGAAGATCCTTTTCATTTCCGCAAGACAGATAAACCTGAGAGTGTGAAGAACAGTCTTTGAAACTCTTATATGATAGTAATTCTCTTCAAAATCCCTGCGTTCAAAATGCTCACCGCAAAGCAGACAGCAAAGATCGACCATAAAGTACATTTCATCGGCTTCATATTTGTAGCAGTCACGGCAGCCTATCAGCTGAGGGAGCAGACCTATCTCACTCATAAAACGCATTTCAAATACGCTCTTTATAAATTCACAGGTCCTTAGATCCTCAGAAAGAAAGTGCAGCGAATTGAGCAGAAGGCTCATTATATCCTTTGCAGTCTGACCGGTAGTAACG
Organism: uncultured Clostridia bacterium; assembly: GCA_947628405.1. GTDB lineage: Bacteria > Bacillota > Clostridia > Oscillospirales > Ruminococcaceae > RGIG8773. The sequence goes on along the minus strand of CANQZR010000002.1, from coordinate 37,630 downwards.
CAGTATCTTACAATTTCGGCAAAATATTCAGCAAGAGCAAGTTTTTTAATATCCAGTCTGATACCGTAAAATACCCGTACCAGCTCGCTGCTGTTAAGATAATATCTGTCATTCCTTTTGCTGAAACAGAATTTTGCATAGGCAAAAAGCTGTGTAGACGAATTGCTTTTGCCAAGGATCTTCCTTGCGCCTTTTACGCATATTTCGATAACACCGTATTCTGCCGTAATAACATCAATAAATTTATCATTTTCACCGTAATTGCGTTCCGCTATTACAAGTCCCATTGCCGTCATCAGCATTGGAATGTTCTCCTTTTATATTTGAAAAGAATTTTGTTGGTATCCCTTTATAATCAAGGTAATCCATAACACGTCCGCTGAGTTCAAATTTATTCCACTTATTTTCATCATAGCTATCTATCATAGTAAGTACCTCCATGACATTATGAAAGTCATTACTATAATTATTGCCGCTTGTAAACTACATATTAGTGGAATTATTTGATAACCCGAAATTGCGTATAAGATTTTCCTTATTTCTCCAATCTTCTTTTACTTTTACCCAACACTGAAGATTGACCTTTATTTCAAAGAAATTTTCCAGTTCCTCACGGGCAAGCTGACCTATTTTTTTCAGCATAGAACCGTTTTTCCCTATTACCATTCCCTTATGTGAATCTCTTTCGCAATATATATCGGCAGAGATATCAAGTATATCTTCGCCGGCTTTGTTGACGCGTTCTTTCATTTCACCTACCATAACGGCAATGCCATGAGGAACTTCGTCATTCATTAGTTCCAGTATTTTTTCGCGTATTATTTCCGAGGCAATGACCTGCTCATGCTGATCGGTAAAAGATGTATCCGGAAAATAATGCGGTCCTTCTGAAGAATACTTTTTTACTTCTTCCCGTATTATGTCGATCCCGTCATTTTGCAGAACGCTTACCGGAATTATCGTTTCAAAGTCATATAACCTGCTGTATTCCGCTATTATCGGGACGAGCTTTTCCTTTTCTTTAAGAAGATCTATCTTGTTGAGTATCAGTATCACGCGGTCACTTTTACGGAAACTGCCGATAATTTTGCGTTCATTGTCATCTATTTTAGCGGTAACGTCAGAAACCATAAGTATAAGATCAACATCTGCAACAGAATCTTTTACCGCTTTGTTCATATGTTCTCCGAGTTTGTTCTTGGAGCGGTGTACACCCGGAGTATCCATAAAAACATATTGTGTATCTTCTTCGGTAACAATGCCTGAAATGCGTGTTCTGGTAGTCTGGGGCTTACTGCTGACGGCGGCTATCTTTTCTCCTGTAAGAGCATTCAAAAGCGAGGATTTTCCTGCATTGGCACGTCCTATTATAGTAATAAATTCATTTCTTGAGCTCATATTTTTCCTTCCTTTTTCTGTTCGTTCCAACTTTAAAAACAAAAATATATGCTATAGGAAATGATACTATAAGCCCGATAAGCTGTGGTATATTTCCGGCATAGTATGAAATTATGCCTTTTATAGCGTCAATATCCCCAAAAAGTATTATTGCTGTGACAACAGCAAAAACTGCCGTTACCAACACAGCTCCCGCAGCGGCGTCCTTGGCTGCTTTGGCTGTTTTGCTGTATTCCTTTGAAGCCAGATCAACGGCGTGTTCTATTGCCGTATTTATCATTTCACTTGCCATTACCGAGGAAAACGTCAGTACAAGAAGCACATATTCCGCTTTTGACAATTCAAAAAAGAACGAAAAAGCCGTTACATATATTGCAGCAACAATATGAAATCTGAAATTTCTCTGCGAACGAACAGCTTCAGCTATTCCCTCTCCGGCGTAAACAAAAGCCTTAAAAAAATCTTTCATCTTATTTCCGAGAACTCTTTGTCCCGTGTTAAGCCAAGCTCTTCAAGGATCATTTCTTCTTTTTCGTGCATCCTTGCGGCTTCAAGCGGAGTCGTTTCATGATCGTATCCAAGAAGGTGCAGCATTGAATGTACTGTTAGGAATCCGACTTCCCTTTCAAGAGAATGATCGTATATTTTTGCCTGCTTTAAAGCTGTTTCTATAGAAATGACAACATCTCCCAAAAGATATGCTCCTGTTTCATTGTTGATATCGTATACACCATTTTCTCCCAGTGGGAAAGAAAGTACATCTGTAGACTTGTCCTTGTTTCTGTAAAGTTTGTTGAGCTGATGTATCCGTTCATTGTCAACAAAAAGAACGCTCACTTCGGCAGGATTATCAAAGTTCTCAGCAGCAAGAACAGCTTGGCAGCATTTCCGTACAAGCGGCCTCAACCCTTTAGGAAGTTTGATCTTTTTCTGTTCATTACCAATCATTACCTTTACTTTTGGCATTTTATCACGTCCTTCTTTCTCTGTATGCGTTTTCGTAAGCCTTTATTATATCCTGCACAAGTTTATGGCGTACTACATCTTTTTCTGTAAATCTTGTTATGCAGATATCTTCAACGTTTTTCAGTATGTGCATGGCATCAATAAGACCGGAGCGCTTGCTGTCAGGAAGATCTATCTGAGTGATATCTCCGGTTATTACCATTTTACTGTTAAATCCAAGGCGGGTAAGGAACATTTTTATCTGTTCTCTTGTAGTATTCTGTGCTTCGTCAAGTATAATAAATGAATCATCAAGCGTTCGTCCTCTCATATACGCCAGAGGAGCTACTTCTATACTTCCGCGCTCCATATGCTTGGCAAATGTCTCTGCTCCGAACATATCAAAAAGAGCGTCATAAAGCGGACGAAGATACGGATCGACTTTATTCTGGAGATCACCCGGAAGAAATCCCAGCTTTTCTCCCGCTTCAACGGCAGGCCGTGTGAGAATGATCTTGTTTACTTCATGTGCTTTGAAAGCCTTGACCGCCATTGCGACTGCAAGATAGGTCTTTCCGGTACCGGCAGGACCCACTCCCATAACAATAGTATTTTTTGATATAGCGTCCACATATTTTTTTTGACCGAGAGTTTTTGCTTTTACAGTCTTTCCTCCGGTCGTAACGCAGATACCTCCGTCGGCAAGCTCTGTTATCTGCTGCATTGAATTTTCATCTACCATAGAACTTACATATCTGATATTCTGTTCATTGATCGTTTCGCCCTTTTTTATAAGTGAAATAAGCGTTTCAACAGCAGATTTAGCCTTGGACACGGCTTCTTCATTTCCGCTGATGCGGATATCGCTTCCGCGGTTGAGTATTGTTACGCCATATTGCCTTTGGAGAAGATTGATATTTTCGTCATAACTTCCGAAAAGGGATAAAGCATGGTCGATATTTTCAAGACCGATTACAACTTCCGCCATTTACATACCTCATGTTATACATAAATTTGTAAACATCTGTAAATTATTCAGATGTTTTATCTATACACAACTATTATAACATATTTTTTTTGATATGAAAAGGGGTAAAAGCAATTATTTTGCCATAATTTCCTGAGTTATACCTATATCGCCTTCTATCGTATATTTGACTGTTACCGTCATTTGAGTGTCTGTTTCGCTGAAAAACACTTCTTTATCTACTATAGAGATATCATTGCCGCTATAAAAATTTTTTTCATACATTTTTATCTTATCTTCAAGTATCTGTCTGGCTTTTTCCGGCGAATATGAAACACTTTCGACCTGATACGGGTGATATTCCGAGATTATCATTCCTATTGGAAGCTCTATATTCAATATCCTGAAATATGAAAATGATTCATCATATTCGCACTGTCCGAAATCGTTTTTCCCGACAAACAACGGTATCCGCAGTCCGAACAAATTCAGATATTTTCTTGTAACTTTGTCAGAATAACTTGTTATCTCGTCAACAAAAGGTTGGGAAAACGTTACTTTTTCGTTATATCTCCCTATTATCTCCCCCATTGCATGAGCAAAGTAAACGCCTCCCTTTCCATCGTCTACAGTTCCGCTTATAAGCAGATCCCCTTTTTGTACTCCGTCATAAAGCATCGGTATCAGCATTCCCATATGTACATTTTTAATATCTACTATCTGTGCGTTACGGGAAGAAATAACATTGCATGGCGTCCGAGTTGAGATCATTTCCGGAGAAGGTTCTGTTTCACTGACTTCGGCTTCTATTATACAGCCTGATGAGCGTATGCCTATCCACGCGATATCGTCTGAAGATGAAACGATCTGCCTTTCGGCGTCTCTCAGATCAATATTTGGAATGAACGCGCCTATTTTTATTCCGCAGTCGTTCAGCAAAGAAGCGATTTGCTTGTCGGTAAGCATTTCGTTGCCGTATATTTCAACCGACATTACTATATTTGAAAGGTATGCTACCATAAGAAAAGCTAAAATTATACCTATAGATATTCCGTATCTTGCACGGTATTTTCGTATAGTGAATATACTTCCGCGCTTTTCGGCAATACTTACCGGTATACCGTTTTTTTCAGCCATATCACATATCTCAGCAAAATTGTTGCGATATATTTTTCCATAAAGTCTGCCTTTTTTATATTTTATTTCAGAAACTTGTACGGAACTGTTTTTCAGAATATTTATGAATGTTTCAGGTTCGTCGGTCACGGCTTCAAATGTGATTACTCCTCTTATATTATCAAACATTATTATTTTCTTCCTTTCAAGGATACTATTTTAAGTTTTCAAATTCTATTGATGAAAATTTTCCGTCAACGATTATCCCGTCAGTATTATAGTCGGATATTTTTATATTTTGTCCCCATATGCTTATTATCAGGGTCGACGTCCTGAGCTTTACATATATGTCGTTATATTCCAGTATTTTTTTGCAGTTTTCTATTTCTAAATGATCATTGTCCGAAATGTTCATGTATGTATTGAGATATAATTTCTTTTTTATGTACTTAGAGAGCATTTCATCATATTTGTCTTTTATTTTTCTGCCCATTGAAAGTCTTCTCCTTCCATTTGGAATAAAAATACTTTGTCTTTTTTAAAATCAATTACTAAAATTATATTACTGTAATTTTTTTCATATACTTTATAATGGAAATTGACAGGCAATATTTTTGAAAAGGAAGGAAAGATATGCAGAATGAAAAGTATTAAAAACTGTATTTTCGGAGCTTTAGCTTTGCTTTACGCATTTTTTCTTGTTGTATTCGTAAAAGATGTAAGCAAGGCAGTTGCAAATTCTGTAAAAATTTGTCTTGAGGTAATGATACCTTCTCTTTACGCATTTATGGTAATATCCGGATTTATAGTATCAAGCGGTCTTTATTCCGTGCTGAGCAAACCATTCGGAGCAATATCCAGATATGTTTTCCGTATACCGGAAGAATTTTTCTCGGTATTTCTTATAGGCAGCATCGGAGGATACCCCGTAGGAGCTAAGCTGTTGTCATCACTCTACAAGGAGGAAAAAATCGACCGCGAGACTGCGGAAACAATGCTTTCATACTGTTATCTTGCCGGGCCGGCTTTCATTTGCAGCATAGCAGGAGTAAAACTGTTTTCCGGTATTAAAGCAGGAATGATAATTTTTGCTTCCGCGCTCGGCGCAAACATCATACTTGGTTTTATAAAAGGTATCGGTAGAAAAATACCGCAGAAGTCAGACAGAAAAATAAAGCTTGAAATATCAATGCAATGTTTCATTGATTCAATATACAGCGGTGCAAAGGGAATGCTGTCGATCTGTGCGGTAATAGTGTTCTTTTCTACGGTTATATGTATTTTGGATAAGCTGAATGTGATAAAGGCTATCGCCGAAATCGTATCAAAATTTACATATCTTAATTATACAGACAGTATTACTTCGGTAAGAGCTTTTATCGAGATCAGCAATATTACCATGCTGACTGCCGGCAATTTAAAGCTGATGCCGTTGACTGCCGCACTTCTTTCATTTGGCGGAATATGCGTTACCCTACAGACCAAAGGGTTTATACCGGCAGGATTGTCAACTAAATGTTTTTATTTCAACAGAATTTCAGCCGCAATTATTTCATATATTTTATGTAAAATTTTAATTGTAGTCATGAACATTGACTCGGTTTATACGTTATCTTCAGAAAGATATATTTATCGTCATAATTCACCAATTCCGTCTCTGTTTTTGTTGATTATGACAATTTTGTTATTATTAAATATTTCTATAGCAAAAAGAAAAAATTTATGATATAATATATTATAAGAATAATTATTCAAGAAAGGAATGTTATTTATGGCAAAAAAGAAATACTTTGGAAACGACATACCTCCTCAGTGTCAGTATTGTACTTACGGAACACGCGCTAAGGACGGCGGAAAAGTCCTTTGTGAAAAAAGAGGACTTGTAAATGGCGATTCCAATTGTCCGAAATATCTTTATTCACCGCTGAAGAGAATACCTGTAAAACAGCTTCATATTCCGGGAAACTTTGATGACGAATAATATTGAGCCTGACAGTCAGTCAACTGTCAGGCTCTTTTCATATTCCGTAATACTGTCTGCTATATAGCGGAAGATAGGTCCGGCGGTTGAATTTCCGGATGTTCCGCCCTCTGAAAGTATCGTGACCGTATACTTGGGCGAATAAGCCGGAAAGTATCCGCTGAACCAGCAATTCATTATTTCGCTGCCCTGCTCGTCAAATCTGCCTGTCTGGGCGGTGGACGTTTTTCCTCCGGCGGAGACAGTGTTGGGTTTGGACATAGAATTTTCCGCTCTTACTGTTTTTTGCATAAAACCTTTCAGCGTTCTTGCCGTTTTGTATGAAAGAACACGCTGTCCGGATCTTACCGGAAGATATTCTATATTTCCGTTTTCGTCTGTAAAACCTTTTATAAGTGAAGGTTCATATATGATCCCGTCATTTGCAACGGCAGAAGTCATTTTACATATCTGAAGCGGCGTTGCCGTAAGCATTCCCTGTCCGAAAGACATATTTGCCCTTTCGGCAGGTATTTCAATATCATCTGTGCTTTGAAGATTTCCGGGAGCTGATGTGATCCCACCGCCAAATTCTGTAGGCGTTCCAAATCCCAATGAAGAAGCCGTTTCTATAAATTTTTCTTTACTTATATATTCACTTAGAGCGATAAAATATGTGTTGCATGATTCGACCATAGCCGTACTCATATCTATTTCCCCATGACCTCCCCATTTGTGGCAGTTGAAGATCTGACCGTTAATATTTGCAGAACCTGTACATATATAGCTGTATTCAGGACTTATTCCCTGTTCAAGAGCTGAAGCGGCTGTAACTATTTTGAATATAGAACCGACGCTGTATGCCGAAAAAGCTCTGTTTATAAATGGAGAATCCGGATCATTCAATGATAAAGAAATATTCTCCGTATCAAGATCCGGACAGCTTACTACAGCCCGTATCTCTCCTGACTTTGTATCCATTACAATGACAGCGCCTTTTTTAAGACCATTCTTTTGAGCAGCATTTTCGCATATTTGCTGTATATTTTTGTCAAGAGTAGTGATAATGCCGCTTTTTACAGGTTCGGAATAATCAATGTCCGCTTCTATTCCTCCGAGAACTTTTCCAAGGGCGTCTACGCCAAGAGTTACCGAATTTTCAGAACTATGTGAACGAAGAAAGCCGTCAAATGCTTTTTCAATTCCGTACATTCCCACATTGTCAGAAGTATATCCTATAATATGCGTAGCAAGCTGATTTTTGTCGGTACGCAGCTTAGAACGGAATATTATAGCTTTATCACCAAGATCATATGCTTCCGGAGATACCTGACACAAAAAAGGAAGATTGCCGGTTATTCCGTTATAAAAAGTTTCGCGGTCAATAAGATACGGCTGTATTTTTACTGCAATTTCACTGTTCGGGATAACAACAGCTTCATATTTTTCCGAATAATTTACCAGAGGCTGCATATTGCAGTCGTAAATGCCGGCATACTCGCTTATTGAACGTAAAGTATAATATCCTCTTCCGGCAGATACCGCTGCAATTTCATCATCATTTATAAGTGAAAAAAGCCTTGCCGACAGGATCGCGGAAATTAAAACAAATACGATAAACACACTTCTGATACGTTTCAAAGCAAAACACCTCACGGAATAGTATAGGTAATTCCGTGAGGTGTATTCACATATTTCCGATTTTACATTATATTATTCTTTATCTTTGCTGCCGTCAAGGTGTTCCTCATAAGCATGGCTACTGTCATTGGTCCTACTCCTCCGGGAACGGGAGTTATGTAACCTGCTTTGTCGAAGCAAGCCGCATAATCAACATCTCCGCAAAGTTTGCCGTTTTCGTCCCTGTCCATTCCAACGTCGATCACCACGGCGCCTTCCTTGACCATATCAGGAGTTACAAACTTAGGCTTTCCGACTGCTGCAACAAGAATATCTGCCCTTGCACATATTTCGGCAAGTCCTTTTGTTCTGGAATGACATATAGTTACCGTTCCGTGTTTATGAAGCAGCAGCATTGCCATAGGTTTGCCGACGATATTGCTTCTTCCTATAACAACACAGTTCTTTCCGCAGACTTCTACGCCTGTTTCGGCAATAAGTTCCATAACTCCGGCAGGAGTACACGGCAGAAAATTAAAATCGCCTATCATGATGTGTCCGACATTCTGAGGGTGGAATGCATCTACATCCTTATCAGGACGTATAGCGTTGATTATTGCGTTTTCATCTATATGTTTCGGGAGTGGAAGCTGAACAAGTATACCGTTTACTCTGTCATCACCGTTAAGTTTTTCTACAAGTGAAATAAGCTCACTTTCCGTGGTTTCTTCCGGAAGAGTATATTCATAAGATGTAAAGCCTACTTCTTCACAAGCCTTTTTCTTATTGTTTACATATACTCTTGAAGCCGGGTCATTGCCTACGATAACTACTGCAAGACCTATTTCTATGCCCTGTTTTTTAATTTCTGCCGCTTCTTTGCGAATCTGTTCCTTTACTTTTGCGGAAACTGCTTTTCCGTCAATTATCTGAGCCATCTGAAATTTCCTCCTTTAAGCTGTTTTCGTTTTCGGTTTCATCATCGGTAAGCCTATCCTCAGGACGAAGTTCGGCGTCCTTATTATGTTTTTCAGCCTTTTTGGCCGCTTTCTTTTCTTCTGCTGCTTTATATTTTTCTTCAGTCTCTTCAATAAGACGTTTTGATTCTTCGGTATCCTTGTATAAAACATATTCGCCGTCCATTTTTATTTTATGTTTCATAGCAAAAATGCATACTATAGAGATTATTACACAAGCGCCTGCAACTATCTGTGATATCCTCAGATGTCCTACCATAAGGCTGTCTGTGCGGAGACCTTCTATGAACATTCTTCCCAGACCATACCAGCCGATGTACATAAAGAACAGTTCCCCGTCAAACTTTCTGTGCTTTGAATAAATATGAAGCAGTATAAATCCGATTATGCACCACAATGATTCATAAAGAAAGCACGGATGAACAGGCAGAGACGGATCGACTGTTACTCCCGTAAGCTCTGAGATCGAATATGCTTTTGCAGACAGTTCCGATTGTATTCTCGGGCTTGTCATTCCCCAAGGAAGAGTTGTATTACAGCCAAAACATTCGTGATTGAAGAAATTGCCCCAGCGTCCTAAAGCCTGTCCTATAAGCAATCCCATGCCTGTAAGGTCAAGAAGAGGCAGCAGCTTTACCTTTCGTATCTTTGCTGCTAATGAACCTACAAGCAAAGCACCTATAATTCCGCCGTAAATAGCAAGTCCGCCGTCTCTTATGGCAAATATGGAGGACAGATCGTCTTTATACATATCCCAACTCATAAACACATAGTAAAGTCTTGCCCCTATGACTGCCCCTATAAATCCAAAGAAAACTACATCATTTGCTCTGTCATCATCTATCCCGAAGTTTTTCATTCTTCTGAAGCAGTATATGACCGCAAGCAGAAGCCCAAGCATTATCATTATTCCGTACCATTTTATAGTAACGCCAAATATTGTAAATGCATCGCTATATACAGGAAATTCAATGTTCAGCTTAGGGAAAGATATTGTGTTCCATTCTGCATTACTCAATGTTATTCCTCCTTATTGTCAATAGGTTCAATGATAGAAATTGTCACATTTTCGGTATTGAATTGCTTTTCAAGACGTTTAGAAACGTCCTCAAATGTAACATTTGCAACGGTTTCTATAACATCAAAGGCAGAAATTTTTTCCATTCCTGCATTTATCATTGTAGTAGCGATAGCTTCCGCATCATTAAGATCTCTTATCAAAGCGCCGTAATAAGATTTTTTGATGATATCAAATCTTTCCTTGTCAAGACCTTCTTTTTTGCAGCGCTGTATTTCTTCGATCAGTTTGTCTTTTACAAGGCGCGGATCACGGGATTCTCCGCCGAAAATGGAGCAGAAATACCCGTCTCCCCTGAAAACTTCTGACGAGAATGAAGAATTTATTATCCCTTCGTCATAAAGCTTTTTGTAGAATACGGAACTTTCATCTGCAAGAAGTGAAAGAACGAAATTCGTTTCTATTTCCGCACGAACAGCTTCTCTGCCGCTTTCCGGCTTGGCTTTAAATCCGATATTGAACATTGGAATAGCAATTTCCAGCTTCTGGACTACTTCCTGCTGACAAACCGTATCGGGCTCTGGCTCAAAAGCAGTTTCCAGTCCGGGGTTGTCGTTATTTTTAAGAAGTTTATCACAAAGTTCAAGAACTTTATCTTCATCAACGTTTCCTGCAATGCTCAGAACCATATTATTGAGGTTATAGAAAGCATAATAACACTTGTAAAGCAGATCCGCATTTATCTGAGCGATACTTTCCACCGTTCCGGCAATATCTATCTTTACCGGATGTTCATGATACATTCCCTGAAGCATATTGAAGAATACTCTCCAGCCTGCATTGTCATCATACATACGGATCTCCTGACCGATTATGCCCTGTTCTTTACGTACAGTCTCCTCGGTGAAATACGGATCCTGTACAAAGCTAAGAAGTATTTCAAGCGAATCATAAACATTATCCGTACAGCTGAAAAGATAGCACGTTTTATCAAAGGAAGTATAAGCGTTCGCTGAAGCGCCTGTCTTAGCATAAAGGCTGAAAACATCACAGTCCTCGTTCTCAAACAGTTTATGCTCCAGATAGTGTGCGATACCGTTAGGGACCGTTATGAAATCAGGCTCATTATTAGTCCTGAATTTTGTGTTTATAGAACCGTACTTTGTTCCGAAAAGGGCGTGAGTAGTGCTGTAGCCCTCCATTTTCCAGATAAATATATCCAGTCCGGTGGGATGCTTTACATAGGTATACTGCTCGCCTGTACGTTCATTCCTGACGATTTTCTTTTCCATTACTCAGTATCCCCCTTTCCTGTAAGAACATAGACTGTGTCAAGTCTGAGCGACTTTGCTGCTTCAATAATATCGTTCCGGGTAACTTTCATGATATTTTCTATATTCTTTTCCGGTGGATCAGATCTTCCGGAATAGCATTGGTTGAAATACCAGTCAGCAATGGAACGCGCTCCGTCACCGACACCTTTCCATGAATTGATTATTGCAAGACGTGCATTTTCAATTTCTTCGTCAGAAAAATCTCCGTTTTTCATAGCTTCGAGCTGATTTATGATCTCGTTTTCAGCCTTTTCAATGTTGGAATGTTCAACACCGCTGTCAACGTAAAGAACACCTTTTTTTTCGTTAAATCCGGAAGAACAGTAATAGCAAAGACTCAGTTTCTCGCGAACATTCATAAACAGCTTAGATATGGGTGTTGCTCCGAAAACAGCATTCATCAGCTTCATAGTGATAATGTTGTTATGATCTGTCTTGAAAGCCATTACCATTTTGCTTTGTGCCACATCATGGGCTTCGGTCACACGGCATATTTCGTCTTTAAGGGGAGATATATCTGAATGATTATCGCCGCTGTAGCTTCTGTCTATTTTTGCAAACGCTTCTGAAAGAATGTCTTTGCAGCTGTTGGAATATTCCGCTCCCACAAAGAAGATCTCGATCTGGGAAGTTTTTAGAAGCTCCTTGTACTGTTCATAGGCTGAAACGGCAGTTATGTTTTCGGCGTGTTCCCTGTCTCCTTTTATTGAGATAGATGCAGGTTCGTTCCTGAATATGTTCATATTTGCTCTTTTAAAGGCATATGCGCGCTTATCATTTATTTCGGCATCAATATCGTCAAGAAGTTCCTGCTTTTTAAGTTCAAAATCTTTACTTTCAAATCCGTTTCCGGAAATATTGGGATCAACAAGGCAGCCTGCAAGTATTTTTGTCATTTCCTCGGTTATTTTTTCATTGTTGAATGTATATCTGTTGTTTATACATCCTGCCATAAGTGAAAGAGCCTGACTGTCGCCCATTTTTGAAACAGAACCTTTTATGACCGCTCCATAAAGCTCAGACAGCTTTTTGTTAAGAATTGTAATTGTAGGATATTCTCTGCTGCTTCCGCATAGAACATAAGGTATCAAAGCATTGACCGAAGCAGTTTCCGATGACAAAGGCGTAAGAAGGTGGATCATAATGGTATTGGTTTTTTGTCTCTTATTTATAAGACTGGTAAAGTTTATACCTTCCCCGATCTTTTCACGATTGTAAATTACCGCCAAATTTATCAACTCCTGTAACATGATGTTTCAGACTGTGCATTGCACAGTATATATATTATTATAACACATCTTTTTTTATAATTCTATACCTTGACAAAAAAAAAGTTAAGGATTACAATAAAAGTATAGAAAATTTTATCAATTGTAAAAATATGGGAGGAAATTATGGCGTCAGGAAAAATTGATCCTAAAGAATGTCCGCCGTACCTGAATGACTTTTTCACCTATCAAAGAGTGGTAAAGATAAAATCGGAGCGGACGCTTGAATCTTATTATATAGATCTGAGGCTGTTTTTAAGATATATCAAACTTACCAAAACAGGAATGTCCCTTGATACTCCTATGAATGAAATATCTATAACAGATATTCCCCTTGAATATATACGCGATGTTACAAAGCTCGATATACTTAGTTATCTCAGCTATGTTGCAACGGAAAGAAACAATACAGCCAAAACACGTCACCGCAAACTGGCTTCACTGAAAGTATTCTATAAATGCCTTTATCGGGATCTGGATCTTATTCCAAACGACCCTACAAAGGACGTTGACTATCCTAAAATGCATGAACGCCTTCCTAAATTTCTTACACTTGATGACAGTATAAAACTTCTTCAGAATATGAATGATGAAGATCCATACTATTACAGGGATTACTGTATAATAACTCTGTTCATCAACTGCGGTATGCGTCTCAGCGAGCTTGTAGGAATAAATCTGCAGGACGTTGATCTTAACGAACGTACTCTGCGTTTGCTGGGAAAAGGCAATAAAGAACGCATAATACACATTAATGACGCCTGTGCTTCGGCGATAGTGCAATATATTGATGAACGTCAGCCGTCTCCGACAGAACCAAACGCGCTTTTTTTAAGCAAGCGTGGAACGCGTATAACTAACAGACGCGTTCAGCAGATAGTTGATAATGCTCTTAAAGACAGTAATCTTGACAATAAGGGATATTCCACTCATAAACTCCGCCATACTGCGGCTACCCTGATGTATCAGCATGGTCATGTGGATACTCTTGTCCTCAAAGATATTCTGGGACACAAAAGCATTTCTACAACAGAAATATATACTCACATATCCAATGAATCATTAAAAGAAGCCATGGACGCTTCACCTCTTGCAAATATCCATAATAATAAAAAGCCTAAACGCTGATAGAAACAAAATATCCGCTGTAAAGCAGTTCTGCTTTATAGCGGATATAACATTATTCATACCTTAACGCATCTACGGGATTCAGCGATGCCGCTTTATATGCCGGATAGGTCCCAAAACCGCCGCCGATCAGCAATGATATCAGAAGAAGTATTCCGCATAGTTTCCAGTTTATATATATCCCTATACCTGTCATCAAGCCTACCAGGACTGATAATACAGCTCCTGAGAATATCCCTATGATACTGCCGATAAATGTTATCGCTACAGAACCGATAAGAAATTCAGACATTATTTCAGCTTTTCCTGCGCCGATAGATTTTTTTATACCTATTTCGCGTGTCCTTTCATTTACGGATACCAGCATTACGGTCATTGTGGATATTCCCGAAACTATCAGGCTTATGCCGGCTACTGCGGAAAGTGCTGCCGACGCTATGGAAAGTATATTATTCATTTTTTCCTTTCGGCTCACAAGATCGTCAACTGAATATTCATATTTATTATTGCCCAATGACAATATTTTTTTTACTTCCGATGCCGTGTATCCGCTTTCGGCGCTGTCTCGCAGCCTGACGGTGATCTGATCGAAATTATCCCTTTCAGAGTATTCCTGCATTACGGAATATGGGATATAAACAAAGTCCGGTATAAATCCTCCAAGCATATTCTGCAAAGTATTTACTCCGTTTTTTACAACACCTACTATTTCAAATTCTATAGGCTCTCCGTATATAAAAATATTCATTTTTTTGCCTATAATGTTGCTGCGTTTATATTTTTCCTCAGCAATTGCTTCATCTATAACACATACATTGCTTTTTTCCGCAATATCTCCTCTGTTTATAAGACGTCCGTGCAGAACTTCAAGGTCTATCACATTGTCAGCGTCCTCGTTTACTCCCCATGTCATGCAGGTAATATGTGAATTTTTTATTTCACATTCAGCTATCATGTTCATCAAAGGCATAGCATTGCCTACGGAATCAATGGATCTAATCTTTTCAAGTTCGTTTTCTGTCAATTTTCCTGAAGAGCCGGATCGTACAGATACTACAAGGCTGTCCATGCCCATTCCGGACAGTTCGCTGTTTATAGAAAATTTTCCCAGATCGCCTATTGCCGAAACTATCATTACCGCCGATACACCTACTGCTATCCCTGCTATGGTAAGAACAGAACGTATTTTACTATGAAAAAGACATCTTACTCCCATACGAAATATATCAGTCATACATATCCCCCTTATTTATCAAATTTTACTGCCGAACCGTCTTCCGGAATTTTATCTACAGTAATGATATTTTCGTCCGAAGCTATAGATGTTTTTAATTCCACGCCACCGCTCAGTTCTCTTCCCGTTTCAACATAGCGTTTATATACCCTGCCGTTTCTGAGAATATATACAAATTCGCCGTTATCGTCCTGATTTATGGCTTCATACGGAAGAATTTCCATTATGGACGGCTCAGACGTACATAGTTTTACAATAGCCGTATAGCCATGTTTCAGGATATCATCAGGTTCTTGAACGTTTACGGTGACCTCAACTACGGTCTTTTGTGTACCTCCGGACTGTATCTTTCCGGCAATGTCTGCAATTTTATCGACAGTACCTATATATGTTATCCCCGGAAAGGCGTCTCCGGTTATTTCAGCAGGCTGTCCGAGCTTTACTTTGCTGATATCCTGTTCAGGCACATAGATCTGCACACATACGGAATCATCAATAAGATCTTTTATTACCGTTCCGGAAAGTGAAATGCTGTCTTCATGTTCTATCCTTTCAACATTAACAAGCGTTGCAGTCGGAACAGAATCAAGGACTATTTCCGGAACAGTTAAAAGAGCAGCCGAAGATACTCCGCATACTGCAATAACGGCTATTGCTGCATTTTTTATCTTCATTTGTAAAATGCCTCCTTGTTGTATTTATGCTTATGAATAGTTTGCCTTTTTTTACGGGATTTATTACAATTTTTTTCAAATAAAAAAAGCCGAGGAACAAACCTCGGTTTTTTACATAACAAAAAGGATCACACGATCCTGCATGATCCTTTTATGTTTTATGAACGTACTACCTGTCTTTCCGAAACATCATCACGGTGCTTAGGCTTTATGTAGCGCGGTTCCTTTTTCTCCAGAGCCACATCAAGCACATCTGATATCTTTTCTGCATAAATAAATTCTACATTATCCTTGACTACATTGTCCACTTCTTCAAGATCGCCTTTATTTCCTGCCGGTATTATTACGGTTTTGATCCCCGCCTTGTATGCTGCCATTGTTTTTTCACGCAATCCGCCTATAGGAAGAACTTTTCCGTGAAGAGTTATCTCGCCTGTCATGGCAACGTCATGCTTGACCGGAATATTTGCAAGAGCTGAAACCAAAGCCGTAGTCATTGTAACACCGGCTGAAGGGCCGTCTTTGGGGGTTGCTCCTTCGGGAGCATGGATATGTATGTCCTTTTCTTTATAAAATTCACTTGGAATGCCATATTTGTCGGCAACGCTCCGAACATAGCTGACCGCTATTTTGGCGCTTTCTTTCATTACATCACCAAGAGAACCGGTCGTTTCTATAATTCCCTTTCCGTCAAACACAGAGGCTTCAAGAGGCATTATAACACCGCCGACAGAAGTCCACGCCAGACCGTTTACAAGTCCAATTTCATTTTTGGTTGATACATCATCATCAATGTATTTCTTTGCTCCCATGAATTGTTCAATATTTTTGCCTGTAACGCGGACAGATCTCTTTTCATTGCTGACTATTATTTTAGCGGCTTTTCTGCAAATGCTTGCGATCGTTCTTTCAAGAGTACGAACTCCAGCTTCTTTAGTGTAATTGTCGATAAGGATATACAGTGCTTCATCGCTTATCTTCAGCATAGAAGTTTTTAGACCGTTGGCTTTAAGCTGCTTTGGAACAAGATGTTCCTTTGCAATATGAAATTTTTCTTCCCTTGTGTAACTGGTAAGTTCAATAATATCCATACGGTCAAGAAGCGGAGGATCGATCGTTTGTGTAGTATTTGCCGTTGTAACAAACAATACATTGCTAAGGTCGAAAGGAACTTCAATATAATGATCGCGGAAAGCAACATTCTGTTCGGAATCAAGAACTTCCAGCAAAGCAGAAGAAGGATCTCCGCGCATATCATGCGTCATTTTGTCTATCTCATCAAGCAGTATAAGTGGATTTTTGCTTCCTGCCAGCTTTAATGCATTGATGATACGTCCGGGCATTGCTCCGACATAGGTTTTTCTGTGACCTCTTATATCGGATTCATCTCTTATGCCGCCGAGTGATATCCTTTGATATTTTCTTCCCATAGCTCTTGCTATAGACTTTCCTATAGAAGTTTTACCTACTCCCGGAGGACCTACAAGACAGATTATCTGTCCTTTGATGTCCGGTTTAAGCTCCCTTACAGCGATATTTTCGAGAATACGTTCCTTAACTTTGTCAAGACCATAATGGTCGTTGTCAAGAACTTCCTTTACATTCATAACGTCATTGTTGTCTTTTGTAGAAGTATTCCACGGAAGTTCAAGAATGGTATCAAGATAATTCCTTATAACGAAAGCGTCCTGTGATGAAGACGGCATTTTATTCAGCCTGTCAGCTTCTTTAAGAAGTTTTTCCTTTGATTCGTCATCAATATCCAGAGCTTGTATTTTTTCTGAATATTCATCTATTTCTTCCTGATACTCGTCATCTTCACCGAGCTGATTGGCAATTGCCTTCATCTGAGCACGAAGGTAATACTCGCGCTGATTGCTGTCTATCTGCTGTCTTACGCGTTCCTGTATATTACGTTCGATATCAAGCACTTCTACTTCCCGTGAGATCATTGCAAGAAGCATTCCGAGACGGGAAATAATATGATTTTCTTCAAGCAGTATTTCTTTATCTTCTACTGCCAGAGGAATATTGAAAACAAGAGCATCAAAAAGTTTGAACGGATCGTTTTCATTCATTATAGATGAAATAAGCTCTTTAGGCATTCTTGGCATTACGGACGCATACTGATAGAATGCCTGTTTGATCGCGCGGATAACAGCTTCTATTTCCACTTCATCGCTGCGTATTCTCTTGACCTCAGGATGCGGTCTTACTTTAGCGACAAGATACGGTTCATACTGGCATATATCCATAAGTTTTGCACGGTATTTGCCCTCTACAAGCACTCTGAGGACATTATCCGAGCCTTTGAGCATCTGCCGTATTTCAGCAACAACTCCAACGCGATAAAGATCGTGTATGTCGGGCTCATCTACCTGGTCATCTTTCTGGGCTGTTAGAAAGATCAGTTTGTTATCGCTCATAGCGGCTTTGAGGGCGGCTTCCGACATTTCACGGGCAACATCAAAATGCACCACCACATTCGGAAAAACGACCAGACCTCTTATAGCAAGAGCAGGCATCGTTATATCTTCAATTTTTGTTTTCATACTAACCTCCCGACCGGAAATATCCGATCATGATAAATATAATACACACTTATATTATATATTAAATGCTTATATTTTGCAAGTAACAATTTAAGAAATTAAATTTAGTTTATACTGAGTTTTTAAATTCCATGATACACATAACAAACCAATTACTGACCATGTGACTAAACAAAAATACGCCCTTTGAACAAAAAGCGTATTTTATGATTTAATATCCTATATATAACAAAGATCATTTTTTTACAGTTTTTTTCTTTCCTTTTCTGACAATAGGTTCTTCTTCACCTGAAACGCAGTTTTTAGTGACAGTCAAACCGCATACGTCAGAATTTGACGGAAGCTCAAACATATATTTCTGAAGTATTTTTTCAACTATCGAGCGCAGACCGCGCGCACCTGTATTCTGTTCGATAGCTTTTTTTGCTATTGCACGCAAAGCTTCATTTTCAAATTCCAGCTCTATTCCGTCCAGTTCAAAGAGCTTTTTGTACTGCTTTACAAGAGAATTTTTAGGCTTGACAAGTATCTCTACCAGTGAATCTTCATCAAGCTCGTCAAGAACGGCGATTACGGGCATTCTGCCGACGAACTCAGGAACCATGCCGTATTTTACAAAATCCTGATGTATTACTTCCTTGTATATTCCCTTGGATTTTTCCGATTTTGTCTTTATATCGGCGCCAAAACCAAGTGATGACGATTCAGTACGCTTCTGGATAACTTTATCGAGACCGTCAAAAGCTCCGCCGCATATAAAAAGTATATTTTTTGTATCAATGTGTATAAATTCCTGATTAGGGTGTTTTCTTCCGCCCTGAGGAGGAACGTTTGAAACCGTTCCCTCTACTATTTTCAGAAGCGCCTGCTGAACGCCCTCACCGCTTACGTCACGGGTTATAGATGTATTTTCAGATTTTCTGGCAATTTTATCAATTTCATCAATATAAATAATGCCTCGCTCTGCTTCTTCAACGTTGAAATCCGCAGCCTGAAGCAATCTTACAAGAACGTTTTCCACATCATCGCCCACATAGCCCGCTTCCGTAAGAGTAGTAGCATCGGCTATGGCAAATGGCACATCCAATGTCTTTGCAAGAGTCTGCGCAAGTATAGTTTTACCCACTCCGGTAGGACCTACAAGAATGATATTGCTTTTCTGGAGTTCAACATCATCTGTATCCACCTGAGTCATTATGCGTTTGTAATGATTATATACTGCCACTGACAATGCAGTTTTGGCTTCATCCTGTCCGATAACATATTCATCAAGAACTTTTTTGATCTCCGAAGGTTTCTTGATCTTTATCGGACGAGGAGCGGCATTTTTATTGTTTAGATGCTTAACGCCGCTGTAAACAAGATTATGCTTTGCAAGCATTTCATAGCAATAAATAACGCATTCGTCACATATATTGCAGTTTCCTGCGGAAAAAATATTCTGCACCCTGTTTTCGGGCTTTCCGCAAAAACCGCAGCGTTTCATACCATCATTTCCGGCCATTATATCAAACTCCAGACTTATCTACTAAAAATAACCTTATCTACCAGACCGTAATCCGCAGCCTCAGCCGCACTCATAAAATTATCACGCTCGGTGTCTTCTCTTATTGTTTCTATAGGCTTTCCAGTATTCTGAGCAAGTATCCTGTTCAGATTTTCTCTTGTTCTTACAAGATGTTCAGCGCGTATTTTGATATCGGTACACTGACCGGAAAGACCTCCCGAAATAAGCGGCTGATGTATCATTATTTCCGAATTGGGAAGAGCCAGCCTTTTTCCTTTTGCTCCGGAAGAAAGCAGAAAAGCTCCCATTGAAGCTGCAAGACCTACACATATAGTCGATACATCACATTTTATATACTGCATTGTATCATATATTGCCATTCCGGCAGTAACAGAACCTCCGGGACTGTTTATATAAAGGCTTATATCCTTTTCAGGATCCTGACTTTCAAGATAAAGAAGCTGTGATACTACAAGGCTTGCTGAAGCATCATTGACATCTTCATAAAGCATAATGATCCTGTCCTCAAGAAGCATTGAGAAGATATCATACGAACGCTCTCCTCTGCCTGTTTGTCTTACAACATAAGGAATACTTATACTCATAATAAACCTCAATTCTCCGCAGAAATTCATCAATACCATACAAACCATCCTTCTGCGGAAAGATGGTTTGCGGCATTTAAATATTTTAGGATCCGTCCACACAGGAAAATGCAAATGTTTTTAATAGATCTTGCTTACAAGTTTGCCATTATCGTATAAAGTGCATTTCAACTGATAAAAATTTTAAGGATATTTGCTTATCAGCCGTTTATTTTAGCAGAATCTTTTACGATCTTGCTTGCTTCGGCAACTCTGAGGTCGCTCTTTACAGCCTTTGTGCCAACAATTGACTTGATCTTGTCAGCAGACATATTATACTGTTCTGCCATTTTGTTGATCTCTTCCTCGACCTGTTCATCGGTAACTTCAACATTTTCAAGATCAGCTATCTTTTCAAGAGCAAGTCTTACCTTTACCTGCTTCTGAGCCTGTTCCTCAAAAGACTTGCGGAATGCTGCCATATCCATATTTGTATATGTGAGATATGTTTTCATATCGAGTCCCTGCTGAGAAAGACGAATTTCAAAATCCCTTACCATTTCGTCGATCTTATTTTCATACATTACCTGAGGAATATCGGCATTGAGCTTGTCGATAAGTGATTCAAAAAGTTTATTTTCTGCTTCGGCTTCCGCGTGCTGTGCAGCGTGTTCCTCGAGCTTTGTTCTCATATCATTTTTAAGTTCGTCAAGTGTTTCAAACTCTGTAGCGTCCTTAACAAATTCATCGTCCAGTTCAGGAAGTTCCTTTGTTTTGATCTCATTGAGCTTGATCTTAAATTCACAAGGCTGACCTGCAAGTTCTTCCATCTGATAATTTTCAGGGAAAGTAACATTTATTGTAAATTCATCACCTGTTTTCTTTCCTACGATCTGCTCCTCAAATCCGGGAACAAAAGTACCGGAGCCAAGAGCCAGTTCATAGTTGGAATCCTTTCCGCCTTCAAAAGCAACGCCGTCCTTGAATCCCTCAAAGTCTATAACAGCAACATCACCGTTTTCGGCAGCTCTGTCCTCAACGGTAACAAGTCTGCCGTTTCTTTCTCTGAGAGCCTGTATCTGTCTGTCTATATCCTCGTCGGTTACAGCATTGACAGTTTTTTCAATTTCTATACCCTTATAATCGGAAATTTCCACTTCAGGCTTAACTGTTATAACTACCTTGAATGTAACGCCATCATTTTTATTTACAGAAGTAACATTTATCTCAGGATTTGCAACAAGCTCATAATCGGTGCTTTCTATTGCCGGAGCAACTTCGGTATTGACAAGAGCGTTTACTGCATCCTCATAAAATACATTCTCGCCGTAAAGCTGTTCTATCATCTTTCTGGGAGCTTTTCCTTTTCTGAAACCATTTACGTTGATCCTGCCGCGTGATCTCAGATAAGTTTCCTGAATAGCTTTTTCAAAAGCCTCGGCATCGGCTTTGATCTCAAGTTCATACTTTGCATTTTCAATTTTATTTGTTGACACTAAACTCATTTTAAACGTCCTCCATTTTTATAAAAAACATATTTATAATTATATCATATAAAGAAAAAAAATACTATAGATAAAACCATTTTTCGCCATATCGCACAATTTATGCTATTCTGATAGGGCAAAATTGTACAAAATCTCCGGATATCAATCTGAAATCAATGCCGTCGCGTTCGCCGCATATCGCATATTTATGAGCCTTTCCGTGAAGATGTCCGTAATAACATTTTTTTATATTATATTTATACATTACATCCAAAATATCATAATTATATTCATCACCGTAAATGGGCGGATAGTGAAGGAACACGATCGGTTCAAGATCTTCGGCAAGAGCCGACTGTATAGAAGTTTCCAATCTTCCGGCTTCCCTTGCAAGAACTTTAGCATCTGCCGGGATATCCGTTTCGTTTATCCAGCCTCTGGTTCCGCATATACCGTATTCTTCATATCTATAATGATTATTATGAAGTATTTTTATCGTATCAAATCGGTTTTCTTTCAGGAATGAATTAAGTTTGGACATAGTTGACCACCAATAATCATGGTTCCCTTTTAAAATTATCTTTGTACCTTTAAGACCATTGATAAAACCGAAATCAGCTTTTGCTTCATTCAGGTCGATGCCCCATGAGATATCTCCGGGAAGAACTACCGTATCTTCATCAGACACTATTTTTGTCCAATTTTCGGAAAGTCTTTCTACATAGTTATCCCAGCCGCTGAATATATCCATGGGCTTGTTTACCGATAATGACAAATGCAGGTCGGCTATTGCAAATAAAGCCATCGGTACACCTCATTATACGGAAAGTTTGTCCATAACATAATCTTTCTGATCTTCCTTGACTATGATATCCTTAAATCTTATCTCCTTTGTTTTAAGAGAAGCAAGAGCCTGAGGGATCTCATAACCCGAAATAGCCGCAAGTCTGTCGATCATATCAAATTCATCAAGCTCGGATACCTTGCCTTCTATTGCTTCAAGAACACTTGCGCTGAATTTGTACGGACTTGCTGTAGAAGCAATAATAGTTTTTGTGGTATCCCCTGTTTCGCGGCGATAATCTTCATAAACCTTTACTGCAACGGCGGAATGCGTATCAAGAGTATAGGAATACTTATCATATATCCTCTTGATAGTAGCCTTGGTTTCCGTATCATCACAAAAACCGGCAGCAAATTCTTCGGACAGCTTCGCTTTTATATCGTCAGTAACTTCATACTTTCCGTTTTTGGAAAGAGAACCGAACCATTCACGGATAAGAGCGTCATTTTCACCGCACATAATATAAAGCAGACGTTCAAGATTGCTGGATATAAGTATATCCATAGACGGAGAGATCGTTGTGTAAAATTCCCTGTTTCTGTCGTAAATTCCTGTAGTAATAAAATCAGTAAGAACTTTATTGGAATTTGACGCACAGATCAGCTTGTTTACAGGAACCCCCATATGCTTTGCATAATATGCAGCCAGTATATTGCCGAAATTTCCCGTAGGAACAACAATGTTCACCTTATCTCCGGCTTTTATTTCTTCATCTTTTACAAGAGACGCATACGCAGAAACATAGTAAATTATCTGAGGAGCAAGACGTCCCCAGTTTATAGAATTTGCACTTGAAAACATAAGTCCCTTTGCGTCAAGCTCGGCTTTGAGTTCTTCATTGGTAAATATAGCCTTTACGCCGTTCTGGCAATCGTCAAAATTGCCCTTGACAGCACATACGGCAACATTTTTACCGTCCTGTGTAGTCATCTGACGTTTCTGCATAGGACTTACTCCGTCTTCCGGATAAAAAACCATTATCTGCGTTCCCGGAACATCAGCAAAGCCTTCCAGAGCAGCTTTGCCGGTATCGCCCGATGTTGCAACAAGTATAACGATCTTCTTGTCAATATTTATCTTCTTTGCCGAAGTGGTCAGCAGATACGGAAGTATCTGCAAAGCCATATCTTTGAATGCACAAGTAGGACCGTGCCAAAGCTCCAATACATATGTGCCGTCAAACAAATGTGAAATTTCGGAAATATTGTCTGTGGCAAATTTCTTATCATTATAAGCATTGTCTGTGCAGTATCTTATCTCTGCATCTGTAAAATCAGTGAGATACTTAGAAAATATATAAGCCGCTCTTTCGGCATAGCTCATTTCGCCAAGTCTGATGATCTCGTCAATGCTTACAGAGGGTATCTCTGAGGGAACGAAAAGTCCTCCGTCATCGGAAATACCTTTAACTATTGCTTCTGCCGAAGTGATATTGACATTGCTGTCTCTGGTGCTTTTGTAATACATATACTACAGTCCTTTACAAAAAAATACATTATTTGCTCGCATCAAAAGCATTTTCAATATATTGAAATCCTATCACCTTTTCGCCCGAAACCGTGACCCAAGCGGCATCAAATCTCGGCTGAAGATCATGCGGATATTTTATCGAATACTGCTCAGACGTTTTTATTATCAGTTTTATTTTTGCCGGAGTAATTGCTTCAAATCCGTTTACAAGAGGATCAGGCGCTCTTGTCTTGACTTCAATAAAAGCGATCATTCCGTCTTTTGCGGCAATAATATCTATTTCTCCGCCTTTTATCCTGAAATTCCTTTTCAGTATGGTATAACCTTTTCTTTCAAGGTAACAGGCAGTAAAATTTTCTCCTAAATCGCCAATCGTTTTTTTATCCATTTTTATAATTATACAGTTTTTTAAGGAATGACATTCTGTGGATCGGGGACGGTCCATATTTCATAAGCATTTCATAATGAAGTTTTGTACCGTATCCTTTATGCTTATCAAAACAATACTGAGGATATTGTTCAGCAATTTTTTTCATGTACCGGTCACGGCTTACTTTGGCAAGGATAGAAGCTGCCGCTATACTTGCAGACGTTGAATCGCCTTTAATTACAGTTCTGGTCTTACAACCTATCAATGGAGCTTTGTTGCCGTCAATAAGAGCAATATCGGCGCTTATGCCAAGACCGTTATAGGCTCTTTCCATAGCAAGCATTGCAGCGTTAAGGATATTTACAGCTTCAATTTCTTCTACCGAAGCTGTGGCAACACAATAGGCTTTTGCCTTGGAAATTATTTCGTCATAAAGAAATTCACGCTTCTTTTCCGAAAGCTTCTTGCTGTCATTTATTCCTTCAATATAAACACCGGAGTCAAAAATCACAGCGGCGGCGTAAACGTCACCGGCAAGAGGTCCTCTTCCGGCTTCGTCTATGCCGCATACTGCTGAAAAGTCTTTTCTTATCAGATCATCAAATTCAAAAAGATCCGTTGTCTGCTGAATTTTCATATATGTTTCATTCCTTTGGAGGAAGTTCAAATGTTATCCGTCCGAGCTTTCCGCTCCTGTATTCATCAAGAACGGCAGCAGCAGCACGCTCCGTATTGATCTCTCCGCCTGACATAAGCATTCCTCTGGCTTTTCCAACTTTCAGGAGCAGTTCATAACCGTCCTCACATTCAGATACGGTGATCTTGTATCTTTCCTCAAGGCGTTCTTTATATAGATTGCTCAATATATAAAGAAGTCTGCTTGCAAGAGCCTCAATATCAACAACATCATCTTTTACTGCGCCTGTAAAAGCCAGTTTTTCTCCCACTGACATATCGTCAAACTTTGGCCACAGCACACCGGGCATATCCAAGAGCTCTATGTCGTCGCTTATTCTTATCCACTGTTTATCCCTTGTTACTCCCGGACGATCTTCGACCTTGGCTTTTTTCTGACCGGCAAGTCTGTTTATAAATGAAGATTTGCCTACATTAGGTATACCTACCACCATAAGATGAATGGTTCTGCCGTTCATACCCTTGGCTTCATATTTTGCTATCAGATCTGCAAGCACGGTCTTTACCGATTGAGAAAACTTGTTCAGACCTTTTCCGCTTCTGCAATCGGCAGCTATAGCGGTTATTCCCTGCTTTCCATACCATGCAAGCCATTTTTGTGTTGCAGAATCATCGGCAGCATCACATTTATTCAGAATAACTATTCTTGGTTTTCCTTTTATCATTGACCGCAGATCAGGATTTCTGCTTGATTCAGGTACTCTCGCATCAATTATCTCAACAACAGCGTCAACAAGCGGAAGAGCAGCCTTTATCATGCGCCTGGTCTTTGCCATATGACCGGGAAACCATTGTATTGAAGGAGTTTCAGTCATTGCTTCCTCCGGATCATGCAGGAACGCCTATAGAACTAAACGGGAATATCCTTATTACTACCTTACCGAGAACATCTTCCTCTTCCACAAATCCTACCCTTGCATCTCTGCTGTCTGTAGAATTCATACGGTTGTCGCCCATTACAAAAACGTAACCGTCCGGAACAACTACAGGATACTGATGTCCGCCTTCGTCCATTTGTGTAGGTTCGGCAATATATTTTTCATCAAGCTTGACATCATCTACAAATACGTCGCCTGTGTCAAAATCAATATTTACTTTCTGACCTCCTACAGCTATTACACGTTTTACGATAACTTTTCCAAGTCCGTCGACCGTTTCCAGCTTGTTTTCATCATTGTATACATGACCCTGAAGATCGTTTACAATAACGATATCGCCGGCTTTAGGTTCATAGAAAAGATGTGAAACTATAAGCCTGTCACCATTGGTAAGAGTAGGCTGCATAGATTCTCCGTCAACATTCGCCACACGGAGAATAAAAGTAAAAATAAGTATTACAGCAAAAAAAGCAAATATGATAGTTTCTACCCAATCTATATACTCTTCTGCCGCAGTTATTTCTTTGTTTTTATCCTCTTCGACTGCTTCATAATCCAACTGGTATTTCGCCATAAAAAGCACACCCTTTCAAAAATTATTTTTATCATCTTCCCCACGGTTATAGCACAAAAGGGACAATAAGTCCCTTTTGAATAACACCCGTCAACGGATCTGTTCTTTAACCTTTGCAGCCTTTCCGACTCTGCTGCGGATATAATAGAGCTTGCTGCGGCGAACTTTACCGCTTCTTACAATCTCTACCTTGTCAACTACAGGAGAGTGTACCGGAAATACTCTTTCAATACCGCAGCCGTGAGCAACACGTCTTACGGTAAATGTTTCATTTATTCCGCCGTGCTTCTTAGCGATAACAGTACCTTCAAATATCTGGATCCTGTACTTGTCGCCTTCCTTGATCTTAACGTGTACCTTTACGGTATCGCCGACATTTACAACAGGAGCTTCTTTTTTAAGGCTGCTGTCGCTGATAAGTTTGAGTGCGTCCATATTCAATTCCTCCTAATTTCAAGACATTCTTACCTTTCGCAAGAAAGCCGGATACAACACTCAAAACCGGCATAAGGCAGCGGACTGTCCTTTTAATGCGCCATTCGGCAGGCATTAATCTCGTCCGCTGAAGCGCGGGCGGATCATCAAATGCTATTTAATATTATCACATTTTTATACAGATTGCAAGTATTTTCAGGTAAAAATTTGTGAAATGTACATTACATAAAAATTTCTCCGTTTTTTCTCAAAATTTTTGTGCGTTCTGCATAAACGCTATCAAATGTTATTCCGCTTATATCTGAGAAAGTATCTGCAAAAACATTTGAATTGATATTAAGAGTACCTCCTGCCGGAAGTCTTATATCGATCTCCGCATGATCATCTTTAATGCCGACGTTCAATATATCAAGATAAGGTCTAATGTCAATTTTTATCGTACCTTTGCTTTTTGAACGCTTATCTATCTCTATTGTTTCCAGATCCATCATCATATTCAGCTTTTCAAGCATATATTCAGGAGCTGCACCGCCGTAAAAACACATTTTATATTCAGCAAAACCTATATCACTGTTTTTGTATATGGGTCCGGACAGCTTTAATACAGATAGACCTTCCGGCATAACTGAATTGAGCATATCCCTGCCTTCGTCCATATCAAAACTTTCCGTTACCGAAAAATCCATAAATTCCGTACTGCTTGACACTCCGAGAGAAAGCGCCAACGGAAAATTAAGATATATATGCGGATTGAATCCCTGTGAGTACCATACAGGAAGTTTCGACCTTTTCAGCGCTCTCTGCATCGTCCGGAACAGATCAAGATGTGAAATAAATACAGCTCGTCCTTTTTTCTCAAATACAGCTCTTACATCAGTCTTTTCCAAAGCACGCACCTCCTACAGCCTTTGACACTCCGCATACGGAACATTTTTCCCGGCAGTTAGGGGTTACTTCTGCGGCAAGAGACTTTTTATGTTCGTTTATAAGAAATTCTTTCGATACAAAATAATCAAGGTGCTGCCACGGCATTATTTCATCATAAGGACGCCGTCTGTGAGCGTAGAAATCAATGTCGGCACCGGTCTTTTCAAACGCTTTCATCCAAAGGTCATACCGGTAATATTCACTCCAGCTGTCAAACTTGCAGCCCGATCTCCACGCTTCATATATGGTTTTTCCAAGTCTTCTGTCTCCTTTGGCAAGAACGGCTTCCAGAATACTTACCTTATAGTTGTGCCAGCTTACATTAACCCTTTTCTTTGAACGTATGCTTTCAAGCAGCAGCTTCTGTCTGCGGTTTATTTCTTCAAACGACGCCTGCGGCTCAAATTCAAAAGGAGTAAAAGGCTTAGGTACAAATGTTGCACAGCTTATGGATATCTGCACATGGCGTCCCTTAGGTCGGTCGGGCTCGTGATAGTACAGATCAATTATCTTTTCTGCAAGTTCGGCTATTCCTTTGATATCCTCGTCCGTTTCCGTAGGAAGTCCGAGCATGAAATACAGCTTGACAGCCGTATAGCCTCCCTTAAATGCAATTTTACAGGCACGCATTATTTCATCTTCAGTAATATTTTTGTTGATAACGTCTCTTAGCCTTTGAGTTCCGGCTTCCGGAGCAAAAGTCAAACCGCTTTTCCTTATGGCTTTAATACGTTTCATCAGTTCATCGCTGAAGCGGTCTATACGCATTGAAGGAAGCGAAAGATTGATTTTTTCATTATCCGTATACTCCGAAAGCAGCGACAGTGTTCCGTCAATATCGGAAAGGTCACTTGTACTGAGCGAAGAAAGCGATACCTCTTCATATCCCGTACTTTCGCAAAGTGAACAAGTCTGTTTATAAATAGTATCTTTATCTTTTTCTCTGAACGGTCTGTATATGAATCCTGCCTGACAGAACCGGCAGCCTCTTATACAGCCTCTGAGAACTTCAACAACGGCTCTGTCATGAACTATCTCACAATATGGCACTACAAACGATTCAGGGTAATATATTTTATTAAGATCTTTTATTATACGTTTTCTTACAACGGGTAAAGCGTGAGGATCATTAGGGATCACCGATCTTACAGTTCCGTCGTCATTATAGGAAACATCATACAGCGACGGAACATATATCCCCTCAATTCCGGCAGCCGCAAGTATAAAGTCTTTTTTGGAACATCCCTTTTTCTTCATTTCGGCATAAAGATCCATCAGCTCAATATTTACCTCTTCACCTTCGCCGAGTATGAATATGTCGATAAAATCCGCCAACGGTTCCGGGTTGCATATGCAGGGACCTCCGGCAACTATTATCGGCATATCATCAGTACGATCCTCCGATCTTACCGGTAGTCCGGCAAGATCAAGCATATTCAGGATATTTGTATAGCAAAGTTCATATTGTACCGTAAATCCTATAAAGTCAAATTCTTTTATCGGGTCAAGGCTTTCCAGCGCATACAGTGGGATATTATTCTCACGCATAAGAGCTTCCATATCCTCCCATGGAGCAAAGACTCTTTCACACCAGAAATTTTCTCGTTTATTTTTAATTGAATACAGTATTTTCATTCCAAGATGCGACATTCCCACATCATATGAATCCGGAAAGCAGAACGCAAATCTTACATCGACTTTATTTTTATCCTTTATTACGCTGTTAAGCTCTCCTCCGATATAGCGTGAAGGATTTTTTACTTTAAGAAGGATACTTTCTATCTGTTCCTTTAACATTTTTTACATTCCTCTCGTTTTTCAAAGGACCGTATATCAGCATGAAAGAGCCGATATAAGCAGATAACACAATGTGATATACAAAGTAAAATTGCCTTTTCCGACAAAAGCAAAGCATATCATTGCCGCAATTATCAAAAATACATTGAGCCATTTAAGATATCTTTCCATAAGGCAAGCATTTGAATAGCTGCAAAACTTGTGTATCAGCAGGACGATCAGTTTTCCGCCGTCAAGATATTGCAGCGGAAGAAGATTAAATACTCCTATAACTGCATTTATAACAGAAAAAAGTTTTATCACAGCTATATCCGACATACCAAGCAGCATTGCTGCCAGAAAATTTGAAGCACTGCCCGCGATCAATACAAAAAATTCCGTGCCGAAGTCTGTAAAGCAGAATTGTTTGTCAGGATAGATCTTTATTCCTGCGCCATAGAATAATACCCTTTTTGCCCGGATACTGAATTTTTTCATGACAAAAAGATGTCCTAATTCATGCCATATACACGCTGCAAGTCCGAGAACCGCATAGGAATTGCCCATAAGGATAAGCAGTGACACCGCAGCAAAAAAACTGAAATCAAATGCCACATATACATTCCTGAAACTAAATTCAAACATTTACATAAACAGAAGCAGATTTGAACAAATCAATAAGTATCCTGAATGTATCCGCGATATTGCTCTCTTTCAGGCTTTTTTCCGAATATAAAGAATATATATCATAAGCAAGATCATTATTGAAAATATTTATCACAACAAAAACAATTGCCGTTGCTACGCAAAGTATAGCCTGAATGGTCAGAGTATCAAAAAATGTTACTGTTTTTTTCTTTTGAATAAATAATTCCGTAAGCTCAACAGGCTCTTCTGCCTGTTCTTTCCTGTTTACAGATCCGTCATTCATACGCTCGTCCCCTTTCATTATATATTGATATTTAGAAAGGGAAATAAATATGTTATTTTCTTATCCTTATAATAGAATTTGCAGGATATTTTTTGGAGCATGGTATAACGATCTTCATCATGGCATGATTAGCATTTTCAATTTCATTTCCGTCGTCATCATAAATTTTTTCAATTGTAAACGTATCAAACCCTGCTCCGGGAGAAAGTATCTCAACATTGTCTCCTTTGCCGAAACAATTTCTCTGGGTAGCATATATCATACCGTCATGGCATTCTTCTATTACTGCGGCAATGTCATATTCCCTTATATAACCGCTGTTTTCGTAATACTGACAATCGTTTGGATGTCCGAAGAAAAAACCTGTACAGTAATTTCTGTGACTGACCTTGAATACTTCATCTCTTATACGGTCAGGGAGATGATAGTCGTCGGGAGACTTTTTAAGGATATCTACAGCCATTCTGTAAGCGTTTGTTATCACCGAAACATAATATGAGGATTTTGCCCTGCCTTCGATCTTAAAACTTGTAACTCCTGCTTCGGCAAGTTTATCAAGATGTTCTATCATGCAAAGGTCTTTAGCATTAAGTATATAACTGCCCTGTTCATCTTCAAAAACCGGAAAAAATTCACCCGGTCTTGTTTCTTCCATAAGATGATAGCTCCAACGGCACGGCTGGGCACATTCTCCCCTGTTTGCGTCACGGTTCGTCAGATACTGGGAAAGCAGACATCTTCCTGAAAATGACATACACATAGCGCCATGGACAAAGGCTTCTATATCCAGTTCCGCAGGAGTCTTTGCCCGTATCTCGGCGATCTCGTCAACGGAAAGTTCTCTCGCAACAACTATCCTTTTCACTCCCATGTTGTAAAGTGCGTTTGCTGAAGCATAATTGACGATACCTGTCTGCGTGGACATATGCACTTCCATGTCGGGAGCATATTTTTTCGCCAGAGAAAGCAGACCAAGATCGGCAATTATCAGCGCGTCCACACCGCATGATACAGCTTCATCAATAAACTGTCTGAAATTTGGTATCTCGTTATTTCTCGGAAGTGTATTGCAGGTAAGATAAACCTTTACATTTTTTGAATGTGAAAATTCCACGGCAGATCTTAATTCATCATATGTGAAATTTTTAGGGCCTGCTCTCATACCGAATATCTTGCCGCCGAGATATACCGCGTCAGCTCCGTAATCAACGGCAGCTTTCAGGCGTTCAGTATCTCCGGCAGGTGCAAGTACCTCAAGACTGTTATAATTCATATAAGACCTCCGGTTTTATTCCGCAAGACCTGCCTCAATAAGATTTTGTTCATGTTCTTCAAGAGTTTCTGCATAATAAAATTCTCCTGTTTCGAGATTTGAACAGAAATAGTAATAATCGGTTTCAGCAGGATACAAAACCGCATTTATAGCGTCCATTCCCGGATTGCATATAGGTCCGGGAGGAAGTCCTGCTCCGCGGTATGTATCATAAGCCTCAAACATTTTTTCGGATCTGACTTCTATATTAGGCATTATGATGTCTTCAACATAATTGGTAGTAGGGTCTGACTGGAGCAGTGGGAAATTATCCGGATCGTTCAGACGATTATAGAAAACCGAAGCAACTCTTTTCATATTCCTTGTATCGGACGCTTCTGCCTGTACCATTGAAGCAAGCGTGAGAACTTCTTCAAGATCCATTTCAAGATCGTCCATTCTTCCGTACAGATCCGGAGTTATCTTTGCTTCAAAGTTCTTGTATATTTTCTTAGCAACTACTCTTGGGTCTTCTTCAAGATAGAACTGATATGTATCCGGGAAAAGATAGCCTTCCATTTTATAGAATTTCATATAGCTTGTCTTTACCTTTTCCTCAAAGTCAAATCCGAATTTTTCAGAATTGAACACTTTAATAAATTCATCTGCATCGCACACGCCTTTTTCTTCCAGCTTTTGTGCGGCTTCAAAAATAGTTATTCCTTCCGGGAATACCACATCGGCTGTTTCTCTCTGACTTTCAACTTCTTCCTGAAGCGTTTCTATAATGGTGCTGTAATCCATTTGCGGTGAAAGTCTGTGAGTTCCGGCAACGTATTTACCGTCAGCGCCTTTTATCTTTGAGAAAAGTCTGAAAAGATCCGGATCAGCAATTATGCCTTCATGGAAAAGCTGATCGGCAATATCATATGTACTTGAACCCATAGGTATATCAATATCCGATACCATATCCGATTTGCCTATTCCGAACATTTCTTTTGCGCATTTAAGTATAAATACCGCTGCAAGTATTGACACGGAAATAATCACAACACTAAGGATAACTCCGAAAATTATATGGGAGTGACCGCGTTTTTTGCGGCGTTTTTTTCTTTTGCGCCTTTGTTCTTCGATATCTTCCTCATATTCTTCGGCAGGCTCGTCCTGTTCATCATCGACAGCATCGGCAGTTTCGTCATAGTTTATATCTGTATCAGAAGAAATATCATTTTCTTCTGCTTCTATTTCCGAAAGAACAGCTTCTTCCGGCAGACTTTCCGGCGTTTCATCAAATGCAATTTTATCTTCAGTAATTTCCTTGTTTGTCATCCGGGTCCTTTTCCTTTCTGTGATCTTCAACAAATTTTTCGGTGATTACAATATCGGCAGGAATGTCAAATTTTCCGTGCGGAAGTGATGTTTCGATACATCCGGAGCAGCATATGCCCACTTTCAGAATATTTTCATGTGCAGCTAAAAATCGGTCATAAAAGCCTTTTCCGTATCCAAGACGATACCCTTGTCTATCATATGAAAGAGCGGGAATTATGCATATTCCTCCGTAAAAGGTGAAAATTTCCCTGCACTTTTCGGGATCGGGTTCAGATATTCCGAAATATCCTTTTTTCAGATCATTAAAAGAATGTATCTCATGGAACGTCATATTCCCGTCCTTGTCAACGCTTCTGGGAACGGCAACTGTTTTGCCGTCATCAAAAGCCTGTCTTATCAGACAAAGCGTATCTGTCTCTGCCTCGGTGGAAACGTAAGTGAGGATAATACTGCATGACCGGTATTCCGGAAGAGAAATAATTTTTCTGAAAATATGCTCGTCCAGAACTTTTTTCTCTTCGGGTGGAATTGCCGAACGAAAAGCCTTGTACTTTTTGCGTAGAATATTCTTTTCTTCTGTCACGGACATAGAATAGCCTCTTTAAGTTTATCGCTGCGCTCTTTGGAAATAAGAGCCTCAACAAGTTTCAATCCGAACTCAACGGCAACGCCCGCTCCTCTTGCAGTAACAATATTTCCGTCAATGACCGCAGGAACGTCAAGCACTTCTGCGCCGGTCAGTTCATCTTCATAACCTGTATAGCAAACGGCTTTTTTGCCTTTCAGCAAGCCTTTGTGTCCAAGAATTGAAGGAGCCGCACATATTGCTCCTATAAGAATATTATTTTTTGCACAATAATCTATAGCTGCCTGAACTGCTTCGGACTTTTCAAGATTGACCGTTCCGGGCATTCCTCCGGGAAGAACGATCATTTCAAGGTCGCTGTTCAGTTCGATAAGCAGATCTTCGGTATCGGTAAAAAAAGTAACATTGTGAGAACTTTTAATGATACTGTCACCGATCCCAACCGTATAAACTTCCTTTCCGCACCTTCTCAGAAGGTCGATAGGAGCTATTGCTTCGGTCTCCTCAAAGCCTTGTGCCAGAAAAACATAGATCATGTTGATTCCTCCTTGATCTTTATTTGAACGTTACAACATTTTTTTGCAGCATAAACGCAGGATGATAGGAATGTTTTGACTTTCTCAGTCCCTCTAATCCAAGATCCTCCTCACGGTTTATATAAGTATAACCCTTTGCCGCCGATCTTGCGAACTCATTGTTTATAGCGACATACGCTCCTTGAATATCTGCATTTGCCTTTTCTATGTGGATATCGAATGTGTCGGAATTTATTCCGTCGCCTATGGTAAAGGCTTCAAGTCTTCCGTCAACCGTAATGACTCCGCCTTTAAGCTCAAGCTCACCGAAGCAGGTCATAAAAGTATTTATTGCAAACTGTTCTGCAACGCTTGATTCGTCGTCATAAGCATTGCCGAGATTATAACTTTTTGCCGCAAACTCAATACATTCATCAAAATCCTTTTCAGTCATATCATGATATTCCCAGTTGTTTTCATGAAATCTTGCCAGATGATTGCGTTTCTGATGATATTTTTTGCCCGAAAGCGTCTGTAACTTTGCCGCTTCATAGATATAGTCAGAATCCGCTTCATCATAGGAGACCGTATACATATCCGGAAACAGTTCTTCAAAAAGTGCAAGTTTATCATTTGTCACCGAGCTGATTACCAAAGGAGAATTTTCTTCTTCCGCTTCTTTTTTAAGCGTAAGGAAAAGATCCTTGTAATCTCCCCTGCCTGCCGGGAATGTAAATCTCATGCCATATTTTCTCGAACAGGAAATGTAAAAATCCTTATAGCGGCATATCTGTGTTTCATAAAGTCTGTGCCACGCAAGATTATTGGAAAAATTATATTCACAGCCCCTGAAATCCGATAATTTCAGCAGTTCATTCACCCATGGTCTGTCTGAAAGCTCAATTACCTTAAAATCAAGCATTGTTTTTATCAGTCCTCTGTTTGTTCTAACAATTTTAAAATTTCACTGCTTATAGTTTCTATAGAAAGAGGTTTGCCGTCCTTACTGCACGGAACGATCTTCCAGCCGAACTTGTCCGCAGCGTATAAAGCGGATCTGCGGCAGGCTTTCAGGTATTCCACATCTGATTCGTGTATATCCTTACGCTTCTCATCACCATGGTAACGCTCAGACATCAGCTTCTGGGAAATTTCCACAGGCATATCCAGAAAGATGACCATATCCGGCTCAGGAAGTCCGAGCTTGCCGTATTCATAATCATTGAGCCATTCAAGATAGCTGTCCCACTGTTCTTCCGGAAGTTTTACCATCTGGTGTATTGCATTTGAGGAAACATACCTGCTTGCAAATATCAGATCGCCCTGTCTGTAATTTTTCTCCCAGAACATTTTATAGCTTGCATACCTGTCCACTGCATAGAAGCTGGACGCGGCGTAAGCGTTTACTCCGGCGGCACTTCCGGATATTTCTCCGTTAAGATACATTTTTACCAGTGCAGAAGAGGGATTATCATAATCCGGAAAACTTATCGCCTTGACATTGTAGGATCCTGACAGTTTTTTTCCTATAATTTCAAACTGGGTGGTCTTTCCGCTGCCGTCAAGACCGTCCAGAACTATTAATTTTCCCATTGTTTTACTCCCGATCACATTTTACTGTTATATATTATACCATTAAAATCTGATTTAGTCAATATTGAACTTTTTGCTGAACGTAAAAATGCTGCCGTGATCTACACGACAGCATTTTATTCTGCATGAAAATATAGTCTATGACGCTTACGGTTCAATCTGCTTTGCAGTCACATGAATTATTATCGTCATTGTTTCCGGCGTCGCAGCAGCCGCACTTGCAGTTGTCGTTTCCGCTTGGACGTGGGAAGAACTGATCCGTAGGAAATTCGATCCTGTCGAATATCTCACACGGAGCTTCCGACGAAGCAGATGACGAGCAGTCCTTGCATGGTATGCAGTAATCATATGCAGGAACGATCATTGATACCGGACGTGAAAGCTGTACGATAGAGAACAATCCCACCGATATAGCCAGAGTTCTTTCCAGACCGGGCTTGTTGCACGGATTAGGACAGCAGCAGTTCTGCGGACCGGGATCAGGGTCTGTTGTGCATGGAACGCAGATGAGTTTTGCTTCCAGAGCTACAGGATCAACTATCTGAATGGTAGCTTTCGGCATTGAAGTAGTCGAATTTGAGCCCTTTTCGCAGGAGCAGCAGTCCTCTTCGGTCGGGAATACAAAATCCTGATCGCTTGAGAAAACTTTGGCATTTCCCTCTCCGCCGTAAAGGATAACTCTCTTGTTCCACAGCGCAGTACCGCAGAGGAGAGTTCCCATTGTAGGCTGGCAGAAGGTCTTTGCGTATGCTTCCGCAGTAACTTTGAATCTGTAAGTAATATCCACCGAGTAATATCCCGATTTAAATGGAACAGCATCGACCGAAATGCACACTGTATCAACTTCGATACAACGAGGCTTTACTATGTTCATATCGTCCGTGATCTCTGCCGAGTCTTCGCACAATGTGACCGGAAGCTCATAGATGCAGTCGCGGTCAGAGCAGCTGTCAAAGATGCGCTGAACCTCTATGCAAACCGCTTCCTTGAAGCAGTTGTTTTTATCGCTCATATAGATCCTCCTATGAATAAATTAAAGTATTGAAACTTCAATATATACTATTCACAGGAGCGGTAAAAAGTTACAAAGTTATGTGTTTTTATCTGTCTGGTGGAACTCTTTAAGGTTTCCTATCTTCTCGTTGCGCTCGTCAAGAACCTTTTCAACGTCTGTCCATTCAAGTCCCTGATTTACCGCCAGTACCATTATATGATAAAGCAGGTCGTTTATTTCGTTCATAAGCTCGTCATTATCGCCGTTTTTGGCGGCAATTATAGTTTCGGAGGCTTCTTCGCCGACCTTTTTGCAAATTTTGTCAACGCCCTTTTCAAAAAGATAGCAGGTGTAGGACTTTTCTGGAGCTTCTCCCTTGTCGAACGCTGCCTTTCTGGCTTTTATAACTTCAAAAATTTCGTGGTAAACTGTCATTTTACGATCTCCCCTTTATTGTACATTTCATTGAAAAAGCAGCTGTATGAACCCGTGTGACAGGCAACACCAGTTTGTTTAACATTCAGAAGCAAGGTATCATTGTCGCAGTCGCTGTAGATCGAAACAACTTCCTGCAAATGTCCTGAAGTCGCCCCCTTGTTCCACAGTTCCTGACGGGAACGGCTCCAGTACCATGTGTAACCTGTTTCCAAAGTTTTTTTCAGGCTCTCGCGGTTCATATAAGCAAGCA
>CANQZR010000001.1 GCA_947628405.1 uncultured Clostridia bacterium | reverse complement strand
CCACTGAAATCTTCGTCATTGTAAATATCGTAAATATCCCAGTTGCGCTCTTTACAATAGTTACTAAGCATAAGTTTCTGGTTTTGTATGCTTTCGCTCTCATCTTCTTTCTGAAGTTTATTTCTGTCTTCGTCTGATAGTCTGACATAAACTGCAACGTTCATACTCATTCCCCTCTCATAGATAAAATGAGTATAGTCGCTCAAACTATACTCATCTTATCACAAAAGATACTAAAAGTCAAGATTTTATTGTTTTTACATCTTTTTCCATGCTGTCTTTGACGAGTTTGTTGATTATTCTTTCCATTTTTTGTGTAATAAGTTTTCTTCTCTCATCATCAGTAATGTCAAGCAATATGTTCTCTACTGTAAATGTTGTTTCTTTCATAAATTCCTCCTTTGTGGCTGCTGTTATACTATTTAATAGTATGAGCGGCAGCCTTCAAATAGAACATTCCAATTAATCTTCATCATCGGTAAAGGTTTCGAGTATCTTCTGAATGTCTAAAAGATAATCAACCTGATTCCCATATTAATCCTTACTTCCCACTGCTGCCCAGCCTGCCCGTTCCTCTTGCCGATGGTATAGCTTGCAGCTCCTCAAATGTATATTCTTCAACATCTACCGTAGGAACAGGTGTTACTATAAGCTGGGCGATCGCTTTTTCGTAAGGGTAGTAGTTGTGGTATATATCAATATTTATTGTTGCGTGCTTTTTATTTATTACCACAGGAATAGTATTTGTATTAGTCATTGCAACAAAAATTTCTCCACGATAACCGCTGTCAACTACTCCACAGCGTATTGAAAGTCCAAGTTTACCGGTGCTTCCTCGCTCTCTGATGCTAAGGTAATAATCGCTGTCACAAGCGGCGGCTATGCCTGTGGGTATCATTTTGGTTTCGTGAGGGAATATTACTATGTAATCCTCATTGAAATTCGGATACAGGTCATATCCTGCGTCCTCGTCTCTCTTTGTAGGGATTATAGCATCCGGTCTTACCTTTGCAAATTTTACTGTTGTGTGCATATTGCTCCTTTCCATAGGCTCTGTCTTGTTTTATAGGCAGAGCCTGTTTTTTACAAATTTGAATTTAAAATAGATTTTCTGTAATTTTATTGTAAATTTTTATTTTTTAAGCAAGAAACTATAGACAAAGTTAAAAATTAATGATAAAATGCAAGTAGATTGTTAGCTTTACTAAAAGCCACGAACCCTTCGCTTCATCAGGAATCTTGGGAGACAGGGGGTGAGCTTATAGATTTAGCTTTCTTAAATGTTGTTGTTGTGCCTATCGTGGTGTTGATCGTTAATGCGGCAGTCTACATAATTATTCTTATCAAGTCGCTGAATGACACAAAGCACGATATAAGAATTGAGAGTCGTATTTTCGGCTTTAAAATTGATATATCAAAACACGACAAAAGGCAGTAACTTAATCAACTCTGTCAAGGCGGTTTTTCCTGTTCTCCGCCAAGGCAGAGTTTATTATTTTTTTGGTTTATTTACTTCCCACAAAACGACTTTATTCTCGGTGATAGAGCGTGGGATATTGATTATCCGCTGATTAGAAGAACCTCTGAACGCAAGGGTTATATCTCTTTGGTCAAGTATGAACCTGCCGTCTACAAGCACGTCACACATCTTGACAATTTCAAAGGCTTGCTGTTTATCCGGTTCAAGAAGTTCTTCCCAAGTATAACCGGTATATATCCATATGGTCTTATCAGGGAACTTTTCTTTTATACGTTTTACAAGGTCATATACATCTGGAACATTAAGCGGATCTAATGGGTGTCCTCCTGAAAGCGTAAGTCCCCATGTATAATCCTTGTCAAGCAGACTGAAAAGGTATTGCACCGTTTCTTCTGTAAGCGGTACTCCGGCATTGAAATCCTGTGCCTGTGGATTGTGACAGCCTTTACATTCAAGCGTACAGCCTGCCGTCCAGAGCACTACTCTTATCCCTTGTCCGTTGGATATGGAACATTTATCTATATGCAAGTAGTTCAACAGTGCTTCACCCGCATTTCTGTTTCCTGCTGTTTACCAAGGTTGAATGCGGTCTTGTAGTCTCCTGTCAGGTAGCCTGTTACTCTGCGGAGACGTCTTATATTTGTTCCTCCGCATTTAGGACATTTATCGTTTATTTCATATGTAAATCCGCAGTCCATACACATATCGTTAGGAACATTTATTCCGAAATAAGGAATGTCCTTATCCATAGCATAAAGTACAATGGTTTCAAGAGCGTCAATGTTATTTACAGCACTGGCGTCAAGCTCCACATAAGTGATACAGCCTGCGTTGGAATAGCCAGTCAACTGAGATTCAATATCTATCTTTTCAAATGGTGTCATTTCTTTCCATACTGGGACGTGCATTGAGTTGGTGAAGAAATCCTTATCGGATACGTTGGGAATTTCGCCGTACTTGGATTGGAATTTTTTCATTGAAGTATAAGCAAGGTTCTCGGCAGGTGTCAGGTATACGCCTATGTTAAGTTTGTACTCTTTCTTAAAATCATCACACATTGTCCTGAATGTGGATTCGATTTTCTTTGCAAGTTCCATTCCCTTTTCTTCGGTATGGTCACAGCCTATAAGTATCTGCAAGGTTTCTGCAAGTCCGAGCTGACCAATAGCAAGTGTTCCGTGCTTTAATGCACTTCTTATATCCTTGCCGTCATAACCTTCCATCAAGCCGTTTTCATACATGAACTTTGCCGATTCAGGTTTTTGTGAACAAATATATTCATAACGTTCAAGCAACATATCTTTTGCATCATATATCGCCGTTACAAGTTTATCCATAAAGCAGTCAACACGTTTTTCGGGATCGTCCTTGGTTTCTTCTGCTGCCTCCATTGCAAGTGTGGGAAGAATTATCGTTACCGGGCAGAGATTGCCGCGTCCGTCTTTAAGCTGACCAAAGCCGTTTATATCAAATCCGTTGACTGTACGGCAGCCCATTGTTGACATATATGTCCTTGGGTCTTTTTGGTCATATCCTTTATTGCCGCTCCAGTCTATGTTACAGTAGTTGGGATATATCCTGAACGATGTAGCTTTCAAAGCAAGTCTGAACATATCATAGTTGGGGTCTCCCTCTTTCTGGTTAATGCCTTTACCGCTCTGGAAGATAACACACGGGAAAACTGATGTGCGGTGCTTTGAACCTACTCCTTCAATCAAACCTTCAAGAAGTGCCTTTATGATAAGTCTGCCCTCCGGCAAAGTACAAGTGCCGAAATTAATTGAACTGAACGGGAGTTGATTTCCCGAACGTGATTGCAGAGTATTCAGATTGTGATAAAACGCTTCGACAGACTGGTGTATCTCTTTTTCAAGCATATCCATAGCGTACTCGTATACTTCCGGAAGCTCCTTGTAAAAATCATCTTCAATGGAAATTGTGTTTTCAATTGTTTCCATAACAGAATTGGTTGAAAATTCTGCTTTGATGATTTTATTTAACTTTTCCGAATATTCTTTCTTTATTTCTTCCTCAAAAAGCAGCAGTTTAATGTACTTCAAGCCGTCACGAAAATGCTTTGCAAAGCTCAATCTTACAAGCGGCACCATTGTCCAGTCAAGGTGAGTTGCTGAAACACCGCCGAACTGCTGTAACGACTGTAACTGAAAATACACTGCCACAAGCTGAAATGCTGCACTTACCGAGCGCGGCGGTCTGATATCCGTTTGACGTGTATTTATATTCTTTGAGAACAGATCATCAAAAGGCACTGACAAACAGTTATGATCGCCGAGGGCATATTCCGATAAATCATGTATATAAATTCTGTTATCGAGGTGGTTCTCACGGGACTTTTTCGACAGAATAAATTCAAGGGCGTACATTTTCAGGACTTCATTATCCACTTCGCCTTTTCTGCCGCCGAAAGAATGTTCATCAACATTGGCGTTCTGGTTCGCAACATTTTCGGCATAAAGTTTTTCCTTGACAATTTTCATTAACGCTTGAAAATCGCTTCGTGCCAAGGCTCGTTTATAGCGGTAGATTATGTACGCTTTGGCAGTGTCCGGGTCTCTTTCTAATAGAAAGTGTTCTACCAAATCTTGAATAGTTTCAATATTAATTTTCTCAAATCCGTCTTGTTTAATTGTATTGCAAACTGAATTAGTAATATCCTCCGGTATATGTTCACAAAACAGTTCATTATAAGGATGAACTTCAGCAACAGCTTTGTAAACTGCATTATAGATTTTGTTTTTATCAAACGGCACTTTCTGTCCGTTTCTTTTAATTACTTGTATTTCCTGCATTTGTTTCCTCACTTCCTGACCTGATTATATCCTTATACAGCATTTCCGCAAAAAGCTGACAAGTGTCTTTGTTCTGCTGTTCCGTTTTTGTGTCGATCCTGATGATCCCTCGGTTTGCTTGCCTTTTTGCGGCGTTGGCAAGATGGGTAATTATATGCTGTTCAGGCATTACATCTGACAATTCGCGGATAAATTCGTTGAATATCAGCATAACGACCATATCTATCCCGTCTTTTTTGGAATTGTCTTTTGAAGTTTTTATCGCAAGTATAAGAAGTATTGCCGACAAGACGAAAAATACGGAATAGAAAACAATTCCATAAATCATTTGCTTTCACCTCCCTCGATCACAGACCTGATGTATGTAAAGATCTTTTCCGCAACATGGGCTATATCATCACCCTCGTTATTTGTCACGGTAAAGTCGGGAACTATATTACCCGTTTCGTATTCACGAAACTCAAAGAAATCATTCTTGATACGGGCAAGAGACTCGTCAAAGGCTTCGTTATGCGGTTTGCCGCCTTGTTCTGCTCGGAGCGTCATTCTCTTTTCTCTGGTGGAAGCGTCCGATCTGATGTAAATGGTTTTCATCTGTTTGTCTCCGTGGTATGCTTGTCTGAAATACTCAACGCCTTTCGGATCAATAACATACAAGTCGTTGTTTTCAACTTGTTCAGTTGTGGCGCAGTATCTGTGACCGCAGAACTCTGTATATGCTACCATATCTTTAAGTTCGTCAAAATCTTTATCTGAAATGAAGATGTGTCCTGTTTCGCCGTCATATCTCGGAGGACGTGTTGTATAGGACTGTATGGACTGTAACCCGTACATTTTTTCAAGCTGTCCGGCAAGTGTTGTTTTCCCTGCTCCCGACGGGGCAATTATAAGAAATATCGTATTCATTCTTCCACCTCAATGTTATCAAAGATAATAGGTATCTTGGTTTTTAACTCGTTCAATAACGGAATAGTAACTTCACGCATTTGTGGGTGAGCTGCCTTTGCTGTACGCAGCTTGAAGAAATTTCTCCATTCACGGTAATTTGCCGTCATTACTATTTCGGTTTTTAAACTATTGGGGAGAATTGCCCTTACGTCCTGTGGTGTTGCGCCGTTTTTCAACATTTTAAAATAACGTTCTTCAATGTCCAACATCAAAGCATACCAACACAGATAATTGTCCAGTTTTCCATTTTCAACATTTTCAGCGAAATATAATGGCTTTATAAATGTTAATTCATTACCAAATTTGTCTTTGCTGTAGTTGCAATACCTTGTGCTTTCTTGAGCGAAACTTGCTATTCTGTGTCTTACAAGTTCATGCGAGACCCCACGGTCAACTATGAATTTTACCGACAGCATAGAATGTTCTATCATAGCTTCGTGACCGTTCTTTATAAGGTTTGCTATAAGTTTCTTTGCCGATTCGCCGTCGGGAGTAATTTTATCCTCAGACTTATAACAAACTCTGGCTATCTTTTCAATGTGCTGTAATTCTTTCAATGCTCCGTCTGAAATTTCGGAAAGTATTTCATATGTAGGTTTGATTACTTTAATATGTATTCCTCCTGTTTTTAAAAGCTCTATTAAGCCTTTCCTTGCGTCCATTTTCCGGACGTTCTTTGTAATATTGGCGGTCTTGTTCGATCGCTTTTTCAACTTGCTCTCGTTCTTCCGGTGTCATTTGTCTGACGACTGTATTCTCTGCATTAGCTTCATTGAGAGCTTCGCAACGGGAAACCATTTTTTGATACTGATGATTTTCCCATTCTTTTGTAATAAAGAAATTCCGCATTTTACACCTCCCCTACTCCTTTATCCAAGGATATAGAAGACGGTGCATATCTGTTCCGATAGGCTTTTCAGAAAT
This sequence comes from uncultured Clostridia bacterium, assembly GCA_947628405.1. GTDB lineage: Bacteria > Bacillota > Clostridia > Oscillospirales > Ruminococcaceae > RGIG8773. The sequence goes on along the minus strand of CANQZR010000001.1, from coordinate 60,555 downwards.
TATCTTTACGGTCAGGACGCCTTTTGTGTGTATGCTCAGAAGTCCTAATATACTCCTGCCGTCAACAACAAAATCTCCGTGACCGACTTTTATTTGTATGCCGACAGGTAATGTGCTGACTGTAAAAACAAAATCTTTGACGTCTCTTGCTGTTGGCAGTACAATTTTATATTCCAATATTTTCACCTCGTTATATCGCTATATTCCTTGTGCTTCGTCCACAGCGTTGTTTATGCTATAACAATTGTTGCAATAAGTTCTGTCATCTTCGGTTCTGACATAATCACTTTCGATATACTCTCCGCAGCAATCACATATCAGTGTTGTTTCTGCAAGAGAACCACTTCCGCAGTATGGACAACCTTTATATGCTATAAATTTTTCGTATCCCCAAGCGTTGTCAAATGCTTTGAACTCAGAAACGTCATCTTCTTCAAGCAGTTTTCCACAGTCACAGCAAATAAGCATATTTGTCCTCCTATTTAAAAAATCGTGTTGTATATTCAATTCCCCAATCGGTTTCGGTGTGTTCAAATAAGAACTGTACATCACCGCTGTACTCAAACCACATTACGGAATTGTAGTCTGAAAGCTCCGAATTGTAATAATATAACGCTTCGTGGCTTGTATTGTTTTTGGAAAACACCTTTCTGACAATTTCTTTTGTGCTTTCGTCTATTTCAAAATCAGGTGAATACCAGTATTCAATACCACAGAATTGATTATTCTGGAAAAGGACTGCTTCAACGGTGTTCGGGAACTGATCCGAAACCAGACGATTATAAATAAGCTCTGCGATAAGTGTTTTATACTCGTCCGAAAATGCGCCGACTTCATGCTGTATTGTAACTTCAAGAAGATTTCTTTCGTATTCCGTAAAACTGTCGTATAATGTAGGCGGTGTTATTTCGGTAATTTCATCGGTTCAGGCGTAATTGCTTCCGGTTCGTCAAGAGGTTTGCAGAAAGCAAGCAAGAAACATACTATGGCAAGAGAAATTGTTGTTATTGCTGCCGATAAAGTATGATATGGTGTCATTGTCACGCTCTTTTTATGTTTTTCAGAATATGTGCGATAACATCAACCGTCCAGCCGTTGCCGATACACTTGTAACGCTGAGTATTTGATATTCCCTCTGTGTAATTGTCAGGCAAAGTCTGTAAGCGTTCCGCTTCGATCGGTGTCATCTTTCTGATTATGTAATCTCCGTCCGGCAAGTCTATTTTGTAAAGACCTGTTTTTGCACCGCCGCCACCGCCGTTTCCTACAATATTGACCGATTTGCCGTGTACTGAATAAATACACTGGGCTTGTCCGCCTTTGCCGAAGCTACCTATTCTTACAGGCTTTGATGTGTCTATCGGAACGGCTACCATCGAATCTTTCTGAACTGTTGTAAGACAATTGCTTTTACTGTCTTTTCTTGCTTCGATAAATTGTTCCGTACCGCCGTCACATTTCTGTGAACGGTTTCCACTTTCGATATATCGTCCACGTTGGGCTACGCCTACGGGTTCTGCAATAGAATTATTATTCTGCCAACTGCCTTGTGCAGTAAGCGTTGGCGATTTGTCCTTTTTTACGCCTCCTTTGTTGAACCCGTGACCTTTTTTGCAAAATAACAGGCTCTGCAACCATACTTCGCTGACTTCACAGTAGCTTTTATCCTGCCAAGAAACACCGCTTCCAAGAATATCTTTCAACATAATATTCCTATCCTCCGGCTGTGTAATATTGGGAATATTCGTCCAGTAGCAGCGTTTTCTCTGTTGTGCGGAAACAAGAGCGGAATTTATCATAATAGGCTGTACGCCAAGCTGATTTGATATAAAATCTTTGATATTCTTATGTATTGAGTAGTTGTTCTCATACAAGAAATACTTGCAGCCACTTTCTTTTAAGGCTCGGACATACTGCATAAACAGCTGACCGCCTATGCCGTCGGGTGTTGTTTCACGATTGTTTTTGGCTATTGACCAGTACGTGCAGGGGCTGCCACCAATTAGTAAGTCGTAACTCCTGAACTGCGTGAAATCTCCGTCAAATACATCTCCGTGATGTACAATGTCGGGATAATTCTTCTGCGATACCTGAACAGCATATTTATCAATTTCAAAGGCGTGGTATTCCTCAACAGGTATTCCTGCACGTTCCAAAGCAACACGTCCACAAGAAATGCCGTCAAAGAGACTTAATACTTTTATTCCGTTGCTCAATTTGTCCTCCTTACTGCCATTCATTTAATTGAACCATACAATTTCAGGTCTGCCGGTAAAACCTTTCTCCCAAATATACCAACCGTAAGCTACCGCTGTTCCCGTACCTTTGCTATATGTAACGAAATCGCCATTCTTCGCACACTGCAAACGCTTTGTTGATACATACAATAATTTAGGTGGTGCTTTATCAAACAATTCACGTCTTGCCTGACTTTCAAGGAAGGTAAGTTTCAGAAACATTGCCACTTTATGTCCCATGGTAACTACGTCCAGAGCCTTTTCTACAAAATCCTTCGCATATTTATAAGGCGGATTTGTTATTATATCTCCTTCCCATTTACCCTCATATTTAAGAAAGTCAATAGTTTCTATCTTGCCGTTCTGAAGCCTGTCGATTATATCCGAATTACGTACATTATATCCATGATTTTCAAGCACATTCGATAAATGCAGTTCACCACAAGCAGGTTCCCAGATATGTTCGTTAAATGTTTCTTTTTCAAGCAGCAGTTCCAATGCCTTTGGTTCTGTTGCGTAATAATCCCATGTTTCTCTTTCTCCATCGGAATGGTTGCTTGCACCATTGCGGGTAAATATTGATTTGTTGTTTCCTGTCCAGTCTTTGCTCATTCGATTGCTCCCTTCTTATTTATATCTCATTATTTCTTTGCCGTATATTTCGTTTACCATATCAAAAACGTTTCCCATGCCGAGACCTTGTTTTGACGGTACCCATATCTGCTTTGGATTCCATTCTACCCAGCCTAATTCATCAGGTCTATTTGACAATGCAGGGTCATAATCGGGATTATCTATCCACTGACCGCCATTGATACAGTAGTCGTATTGCCTTGGGTGAGTTCTGGCAAGCTGCTGAAATCTGGTTTCGCCTTTTTCAAGATGGATGCCGAAAGCGCAGAACATACAGCCTGTGCGTTTACAGCCGGTGCAGAATAGACAGCCGTTTTTGTCTGCTTGTATTTCTCCGTAAACCGAACATATCCTTAGATTATAACGCTTTATGTATTCAAGAACATCTTGTTCTGTCCAGAAGCTCATAGGCTGTGAGCTTTTGTTTTTGCCGTCAAAGGCATTGCAGCCGGTTCTTATCCAGCCTTGCTTCCGCATTGCACTTTCTTCTGCCATTGTGCCGACTATTTTTTCTTGCTTTGAACTATTCGCATAACTCTTAATCGGAAGTTTTTTCATAACATAACAGCAGTAATGAGTTATTTTAAAAGGTAATTCCTCGGCGGCAAGCAGCCACTTATTCTTGTTATATCGTGATTTCGTACCATCTTTTTCTATTCGCCCCCCCCAGAAGTTCTTTTCTTTTCGACTTTGAACTTTTACTTTTATCTTTTTGTCTTGCATAATAAATAGCTGCTGAAATTTCTTTGGAGAATAGTGGATATCCATAATTTAAGATCACATCAACAAATGACATTTTCGGACGAATAACAACTACATTATTAAAAGATTTAGCAAAATTTTGTATCTCCGGATATTCAAGTCCGGTATTGCTGAATACGGCAGGGACTTCGGGATAAATTTTTCTTACAATATTAAGCAGAACTGTACTGTCTTTACCACCGCTGAATGAAACGTAAACATTACCGTTGAAATATTGATACCATTCAATTATTCTTGCTTGCGTAATTGCTATTTTACGTTCCAAGGGCAGGGCTTGTAACTCTCTTAACCGTTCTGCATCGTGGACTTTTCCGTCTGCACTGTATTCGTGTTCGTCCATTGTTTCTCCTTTCTTTGTGGTGTATAAGTGCTGACTGTAATTTCAATTTCCATATCAGCAAAAACTTTTTTGATGATACTTTCAACTTTGTTCCAGTCAAGTTTGTCAAGTCCACAGCCTATTTTTGGCATTGCAACCTTTGTAATTTCCAAGTCTTGCATTTGCTTTTTCATATCAATAAGACATTTTTCAAGGTATTCATAAGTCGGCTTATGGAAGTATCTTTCTTTAGTTACAAGATTGAATACATTATCCACTCGCAGTGCCTGACCGACACGCATTGTTTCAGAAGTTTTACCGTAGCGATTAAATAATTTAAAACGCATTTTATAAATTTCATCAAAACGTTTTTGCAATACCTGCACCTAAAGCGAAGTCTGCTGAAATACAATGGCATAAGCAATAGGTGCGTGGAAATGTAAACAGGTCTTTATCTGTATATTTTAACTGCATTGAATTATTCTCCCTCCTTGTGTAATTCGTTTTATTCTTTCGGTGGCAATCTGCGCCCATGGAATACCGTAGTATTCGGTATTTTCTTTTTCACAAATACCGTTATCCATACCGATAAAATTTCTATTCTCCAATGCTGCGGCAAGTGGAATTGAACCGGAACCGCAACAGCAATCAAGAATAATATCGCCCACGTTACTATATGTGCGTATCGCATATCTGCAAAGGTCAACAGGTTTTTGTGTAGGGTGAATTGCTTCGGTTTGTTTATCAGTCGGGAATTTCCAGACACTTGTTGGATAACGTTCCGTACTATCATATGACGTTAATTTGTGATCGCCGTAATCTTTGGTAACAGTGCAATTCTGTTTATGTTCGGCTTTACTCACTTTGCGTTTATGCCCTTGCGTTTTCTGCGGATTGTATGTAGGCAGATTCTTATAGAAAACCATTATATCTTCATGTATCCGCATAGGCATACGCTTAGCGTTCAGAAAACCTGTGGGCGTTGTCTTTTCCCAGACTATGTTATAGCGAAACATTTTTTCATTTGAAAGAATTGTTCTCGCTGTAAACTTGCCTTGCCCGAACAGCAATATTACTCCGTTAGGTTTGATTAATCTTATAAATTGTTCCCACAAAGGTTCATATGGAATGATATTATCCCACTTATTTTTAGCCGTTACTCCATAGGGCAAATCTGTAAAAATCATATCAATAGATGAATTATCTATCAATTTCATTCCACTGATACAGTCAATGTCATATATCTTATTTAATTCAAGAACTGGTATTCACCTCTGTATTATGCAGATAATTAAAAGATTTGCCTTTGTTATAAATGAATAATTTTTCAACTGCTATACTTTTGTCATTAGCCTTTATGCTACGGCTACATTCTTTTTCCCATATACATTCAAAATCCGATGGTGCGTTGAGTTCACTTGTTACAACGAAATGTTCTATACTCCATTCGCGTATTTGCTGCCAGAATATTTCGTAATCGAAATCCATTGCATTAGCAAATTGTTTGGTATTGCAATAAGGCGGATCACAATAAATAAGAGAATTATCTGGTATATTACACTTTTTATAGTCTTGGCAATGAAATGTAACATCTTTAAGTAAAGTGGTTTGACTTTCAATATTTTTCTTTGCTTCTTGATAATAGTCTCTATACCGTACAGGTTTTCCATTCTTATTCTTTTCCCAACCCGGCTGGGCATAACCGCCGTCAAACCAACGTCCGTTATAACTTGCAAGAAAACCTACTGCGCCAACAAACCACGGTTCATATGCGTTATTTTTATACTCTGCACGGACTTTGGAATATAGTGTTCTGGACACCTCTGTGGGTAATTCTCCACCGGTTTGCAAATGCTGAAACAAAGCAATAAGATACGGGTTCACATCATTTGCAATTCTGTTACTACACCTGATTTTATCAATAATATTACAACCGCCGCAAAACGGTTCTATATATGTATTTATTCCATTATCGTCAATACACTTTTGTAAAATCGGAACAATACATTTCGCAATACGGGACTTACTTCCCATGTATTTTATAAGCTGTCACCTCTCACAAATTTCAACTATATGTTCACACAATTCCTGCGGAATGACTGAACGTTCTTTTGAGCCTTTTAAGCCTTGTGTTCCTGTTTTACTTCCTCTTGGTGCAGGAGTATGGCAGCTATCGCCGTTATGACACATAGGTTTGAACTGCGGATCAGGGTGGTTCGTCCATATGTCTGTTGGTTTCATTCTCATATCACCATACTGGCAGTATGTAACGGTATAGCGTGGTAAGCCCTGCATCCAACTCATCTTACGCATACCCCCCCTTGGATTCTCTATGAAGAAATACTTGGGAGAAAGTTCTTTAATAAGTTCAAGAACGTGCTTATCGACTTCATCACAAAACTTAGCATAATCACTGACAGGATCTAAATTGCCCGTTTCAGGATTTCTTTTTCTGTGATGACTGATTGCGGCTATTGAAAATGTTGTGCAGTCAGGTGAAGCCCATATAATATCAGGTTTACCGAATTTTTCGATAATGTCTTTCGCTGCAAGTTCCCGTATATCTGTATATAAGTCGATATTATCGAAATCTTTATTCCAGTCAATGCTGAACACTTTGTGTCCCTTTGCTTCAAACGCTTTACCTATTGAACGTGTTCCTGCGAATAATTCTAAAACTTTTATGGTCATTCCCCCTGTGAATCTATTTTCAAAACAGCCGTCATCAGAAACATTAATCTGTCGATATCTTTCCAATTATCGGCACGGTAGAGAAGCCCACGAGAGCCTCCTACAATGGGTTGCTGATTCCACGGATAATTTAAAAGAATAGCAGGATCGTTTCTATAGAATATTTGTCTTGAAACTTGATCGAGACAGTCATCTATAAGAATATCTATATCCACAACAGACTTGCGTTTAGCAACTACTATTTTTTTTGAAACATCAAAATCAAAAAGTTCCTGCAATTTTTTCTTGCCGTCCGGCAGTATGTATCTTGGAGAAGCAGTCACAAATAAAATGTCGTGTCCTTGTTTACCAAACATATTATTTATAGTTTCAACACAAGCATCAAGCGGTTTCAGGCGCTCAATAACCCTTTTATCGGAGAAAAGTTCGGGGAAATGATATCTGTATTTTTTACCTACGAACTGCGTCATATTATAATCCGTTATATCCGACAGGTGCAGACGTTCACCTGTATCTTCATAGTGAACGTCAAGCACTGTCTCGGCGGTATTGAATATGACGTTGTCAATATCAATACCTATTTTCATTTAGTTTCCTCCAATGACATTGACGATAACACTCCATCAAATTCGTTGGTACTATCAAGCGTGCAAGGAAAACGTAATCCCATTGGAACACCATATTTCTCTTCGGCGATCTTCTGTGCTTCATACTCTCTTGCTATCTCAGCAGCACGTTTTCTGACGAGCCATTTACGTTTCTTTTCTGCTCGTTTCTTGGCTATTCTTTCGGCTTCCGCCTTTTCTTTCTGCTGTTTTTTCTGCTGTTCCAGTTCCTTCAGTGGTCTCTTTATTGCCCATTCATCGAAAAGTTTATTGACTGTGTTATCGTTGCCCATTGCTTTCTTTGCAACGGCGGTCATAAAGCCTGTGAATTTATCGGCAGCGTCCGGGTTTTCTGCTCTGACAATGGTCTTTGTACCGTCGATCCATTCAATTATTGTCACGCCTTTTATACTGTCGTATGTGTAATTGATGATAGGTGAACTTTTCATTGGCTTAGATATGTCTGCCAATACACTCGATAATGTTTTACAAGAACTCAACGCTTTATAAACATCAGAATCAGTTATTGGCTTTGGCTTGATCAAAACAGTTGAATCATTGGACAAAGTTGGTCCCCATGTGTTTGTACAATAATCATATTCTACGGGCATATACATTCTCCTTTCAGATATAAAAATCAATCAGGGTATACCTCTTTGAATTTTATCGGTGTATCGGCGGTGCGGATCTTTGTCAGTTTATTGTCCTTTGCTGCCTTGAATAATGTGTATATATCCCCTGTGACATTCCGTGTGACAACATAAAGCAGTTTCCCACCGCTGTAATACCGCATTGCCAACTGCGCCGATTTTGGAAGTTTTATTTCTATGTCATTTATGAAAATTCATCTCCTTTTTGATAATAATTAAAATTTTTCTTCTTACAATATAATTATACCTTTTAACAAGATTCAATTCAAACGGATTATTGCGTGATTTGAGGTGTATTAAGGAAATTTTTATCTTTCAACAGATCTTTTAAATATGTTTGTTTTTTACTTACGCCCTCGGTTTTTACGGCGTTGTGAAGCGCGGAATTTTCTGCTATAAGATAACACTTTTTCTTCGCTCTTGTTATTGCTGTATACATCATTTCTCTTGTGAGAAGCATATATGACCACTGATCCGTTCCGAAAATTACGCAGTCAAACTGTGAACCCTGCGATTTATGGACGGTAATAGCGTATCCGAGACGTATATTTCCGATAATATTATCGTCTATATAAACTTCGCCGATACCTGTAAAATCTGCCAGAATCGCATTATCTTCCGGATAAACTTCTTTGACAATGCCGATGTTTCCGTTATATATCGGTAACTTTGTATAATAACAATTGCAGGTATTGATTATCTTATCGCCTTTCCGGATAAAAAAGCTGTCCTTTTCGGCGGTAATTTTTATCTGTGGTTTATTTTCAGCAGGAGGGTTGTATATATCCTGAATAGCTTTATTAAGTTTGTTTGTGCAGACTGTTCCGGTGTTTTTTACGGGAACTAAAATCTGTATTTCCATTATGTCAGCATTTTTCTTTCCGATCTCGGTTTTGAATGCGTTTATTATCTTGTCAAAAGTTTTTTCTCTGCCGTTGTAACAATCAATTTGCAGATCCTGCAATTCTCCACGCACTTCCGTAACACACTGATTTTCGGCTGTAATTTGTTCTCCATGGCGTATTTTCCGTGATTCGGTAATGATCGCTGATCTTGCAGCTTGTCTGTGTATCTGTGTATAATGTACGGCAGGAATTGCTCCGGAATTTATAATATCCGACAGGACATTTCCGCAGCCTATTGATTCAAGCTGTCCGGTATCGCCAATCATTACAAGTTTTGCCCCTGAAGGTATCGCTCTTATAAGATAATAAAACAAAAATGCGTCTACCATAGATAATTCGTCCACGATAACAATATCCGTTTTCAAAGGATTTTCGTCGTGAAATGCAAATCCGTTCTTATCATCATCGTGGGACGGAAAACCAAGCAGACGGTGTATCGTATATCCCTCCTGACCGGTAATTTCCGACATTCTCGAGCTTGCACGTCCGGATAATGCACACTGCACAAAAGAATAATTTTTGAGAATTTCAAGAAAAGCAGATACTGTTGAGCTTTTTCCCGTTCCTGCCTCGCCGTATATTACGGTGACATTGTTTTTCAGAACTGTTTCAATGCCTTGCCTCTGTTCCGGCGTGAACTGCCAGTTATTTTTCTGCTCAATCTCGGTTAAAATATTCTCCCAGTTTTCGCACTTAATATCTGATCCTGCATTTTTAAGTCTGAAAAGGTGATGTGTTATAAGTTTTGCAACGGAATAGAATTTCAGAAGTCCGATCTCGGTTCTATTATCGTTGAGCCGGAATTTATCCGACATTCCGGAAATTGCGTTCATAACCATATCCATAGAAATACTTTCGTCAAGGTCGGAACAGATATTTTTATACAGATCGTCTATCTTTATCCAAGAGAAGCCGTTATATCCGCAGTCGTTGAGAAATTTATAAATATACGTTCCGATACGCTTTGCACTGTGTCTGTCAACACCGCTTTCAAGGGCAATTTTATCCGCTGTTTTCCAGCCGATACCCTCTACCTCATAGCAAAGTACATAGGGATCGGACTTGACTTTTTCAATGACTGTATCAGGATTTTTATATGTATCAAGAAGTTTTTTAACAATATTATTTGTCAGGTCATATCCTGCAAGCTCCGAAAAAATTCTTGCAAGATAGGTATTATCATTAAATTTTTTTATCCACCTTTCCGCTGTTTCTTTTCCGCAGCCTTTGACTTTGAGAAGTTGTTCCTTATCCCCTTTTTTTAATGTTTCAAAAGGATCAGGAAGTGCATTATACATATTTTTTATCTGCAACGGCGTAAAAAGGTTGGATAAAAACTGCTTCTGTCCGTCTTTATTATCTTTGCCAAAGTCAATCTCTCCGTACATTGAAACGACTTTATACTGTCCGCCCCATTTGGGATCGTTCACATAGTCGGCAATAAGGGTATATACATTTCCGACAACAAGTTCCGGAGCAAGTCCTTTTATGGTTATCCGCTTGTTGTTTGTGACGGGAGTCCCCTCTTTTACTTTGTCAATAATGACTGCTGCAATGTGGAAATCGCCTTTTTTATAGCGGATAGATTCAACGGAACAGATAATTTTTATTCTGTCAGGCAAAATATTCCCTCCTATGATATTTTTTTGTAATCATTCAGATACCAGTAGCCGGACGGATTTTTTGTTACCGAACTTGCATATATGACGTCATTTTCTCCGAAAGGATCGGTATCAAATACGTTTTTATATATTGTGAGCCGTGAATTTTTTCCTGAACCTATCGACATTGTATCAAGAGCATATCCCCATATTTTACCCGTTTCACGACTTTTTAATGGTGTCATTTTCTTGATAAATATTTTCCGTCTGTCGATCTCTTTTCCGGTAATCAGATATACAGATCCAAGGTATTTTAACTGATGTTCTATCCGGTCTTTGAATGATATTGGTTTTATACTGCCATTGGCTTGCATTTCCTCTATAATTTCGGAAATTATCTTATTTATTATTTTGCGGCGTTCCGCTCCTGCGATATCCTGCTGCTCTACAAGTTCGGTTTCAAGTCCGGCGATCCCGTTCTGCTGTTTCTTTTTCAGAAGTCTTATAAGTTTCTGAGAATTTTCAATTTTTTCATTCGTCACGCTGTATCTGGAATTGGTTTCTTTACAATATTTCCGCAAGGCTGTTTCAATTTCCGGATATGGAATTTTATTTTTGTCAATTTCCTTTGCTTCGCCGTATTTGAAATAGAGAAATATTTCTTTTGTACGTAACAGTGTTTCAATTTCTCCAAATTCACTGAAAAATCCCAATTTGATAAAAATATCCGTTTGAGTTGATGTGACGCCTTTTCGGTTGAGATCATAAAGAAGTTCGGTAAACAAGTCATACTTTTTATCCGAGCATTGATACAAAACTTCGGCAGACATTTCCGAACAGTCCCTTATAAGCGGTACGGCATACACGACTTTTCCGTCACTTACAGAACATTTACGGTGATCGTTACGGAAATTAAAAGGTGCGATCTTTATTCCGTGAGACATCATATCAGTCATTATTTCGTCTGCATTATTCTTGACAAAATCGCTCTCGCCGATATATGAATTACAAAGTCCTGCGTAAAATTCCGCAGGATAATATGCTTTTAATTTTGCGGTCATATATGCAATGATCGCATATGCTGAAGAATGTGCTTTATTAAAGCTGTATTTGCCAAATTCAACGATCTGCGCCCACAACTCGGTAAATTGTTCGTCCGTCCAGCCTCTCTCTTTTAATTTTTCTTCAAGTTCCGGTTTTACTTTTGCAAGAAGTTTCGGATTTTTCTTTGCGGTGGCTTTTCTCAACAAGTCCGGATTGTGAATTTTTGCAAGCCTGCCAAGTTCGATTATTTGTTCCTGAAACACGAAAATTCCGTATGTTATATTCAATATCGGTTCAAGATCAGGGTGAAGATATTCAAATTTTTCCTCGCCTTTTCGCCTGCGGCAGAAATTGTCGATATAGTCAAGTGAACCCGGTCTGTACAACGCATTTGCTACGGAAAGGTCGTCTATTCCTCTGACGTCCATCTTTTTTACAACTTGTTTCATTCCCTCGGACGAAAACTGAAAAACCCCCACGGTATCGCCGTTACGAAAAATATCCAGCACCTTGTCATCTCTGTAATCCTGTGCCGGATCAATGAAATCTTCATTTTCTCCGCATAATTCCAGAGTATCGTATATCTGGTCAAGTGTGCGCAAGCCTAAAAGGTCAATTTTTACAAGTCCCACATCTTCAACGTCGTGCATATCGCCTTGTAGGTAACGCACTCCATTTGTATCGTAGCAAGACGGGAGAAATTCGTCCAGATCACGGGTAGAAATTATCTTTCCGCAGGCGTGAAGTCCAAAAGATTTGGGAAGTCCGTTTAATTTTTCCACATACTCGAAAAGTTCCGGATATGCTTTTACAATTTCAATGGCTTCCGCTGCTTTTGATTCCACAGGAATTTCACCTTTTATCATTTGCAGAATTTCGTCAAGTTCGTAATTTTCAAAGGACTTTGCGATATTATCCGCTATTTCAAGGGAAATATCAAAGACCTTACATATGTCCCTGATAGTGCCTTTTGTTTTATTTGTGCCGAATTTGCCGATAGAAGCAACTTTATTTTCTCCATATTCCTCATAAAGAAAATGCAGGACTTCCGCGCAGCTGTCGTAACTGAAATCAAGGTCAATATCCGGTATTTTCAGTTCTTTTTTGGTTATCTGCCCTTTTTCAAGCAGATCAAGCGCGCTGACGTCTATAAATCTTTCAAAATATAATCCGTGGACAACAGGGTCAATTCTGGTTATGTCGGTAAGATAATTTATAAGCGAACCGCCTCCGCTGCCCCTTGCAATTCCTCTGCGTTTTCCTTTATGTGCATATGAATACACAAGCAGGATATAATCCACAAATTCCATTCTCACAAGGCTGTCAAGTTCATATTTGTAACGCTCGGCATAAACGGTTTTTTCTTTGTCCGAAAGCGGACATTCGCCGGTATTTTCATATGTATCGAGGTCAAAATGAAGTTTTTTCCGGAAACCGTCTTTGCAAAGTTTTTCAAGCCACTGTACATTATTTTCATACCCTGTCGGAACGGAAACTTCCGGCATTATGGGCGCGGACAATGGCATTTCAACATTGCACCTGTCAGAAATAACATCTGTATTGTGTATTGCTGCATTTACCGTTTTTTCCGGAAGATAGTCAAGACGTTCCCTGACTTCTGCTTCGGACTGGATAAAACAATCAACATAAGCTTCGCCGTCCTCTTTGTAATTTCCGCCGAAAGCGTATTTATTCTGATATTTTTTATCGCTTTCAAGGACATAATGGGCGTCGCAGGTGACAACTACGGGAATATTTAATTCTTCCGCTAATTTAACCACTGCTTTATTGATCTTTATCTGCTCTTCGTCGCGGTGGGACTGTATTTCAAGAAAATAATCCTCACCGAAAATTTTACGGTATTTTTCGGCGGTAATTTTCGATTCTTCATAATTATTTAAAATCGTCCTGCCGATCTCCCCTGCCATACAAGCAGAAGTTATAATAAGTCCGTCCTTATATCTGCAAAGCAGGTCAAAATCAATACGGGGTTTATTATAAAAATTCTCGCGTTTGCCGGATTCGCTGATAAGTCTGTTGAGATTTATCCGTCCGGTATCATTTTTGCAAAGTGCAACAAGGTGATAATATTTACTGTTTTTGTCCTTGATATTCAGATCGTCGCAAATGTAAAATTCACAGCTGTGAATGTATTTGATGTTATGTTCCGCAAGAATTTTATAAATGCTTATTCCGCCGAGAGACATTCCGTGATCGGTGACTGCAACTGCCGTTTGTCCTATTTCCTTTATCCTTTCTGCAAGTTCTTCCGGACGGATAATACTGTCTCTCAAAGAATACATTGAATGAAGATGAGTATGTACCATAAACCGCTCCTTTACTGTATTGTCCCGAAAACTTCCTCGTCCTCGTTGTTCTCCGTAAGCTGCGGAGGTGGGAACGGCAGCGGAGAATCATACACCTTTTTATCCCACGAATACACACGGTCAAGGTCCTTTTCATCGGTGAAAAATCTTCTTGACGGGCGGTCGTAGTACATTCCTGTTGACCAGCCTTCATATCCGAGCATACGATCTTTCAGGACGTCAAGAATAACATCGTACTTTTCCGGCTCTTTTATCCAGCCTTTGCCGTTTTTCTTGGGTTCGCCTTTTTTGTCGCTTGCCGATACACGATATAGGGAAATTATTCTGTGCGCAAGGTCGATTATTGCAGAAATTCCCTGCACGTCCATTTTGGTAAGACGGCGCATTGTCTCTATTTTATGAGGGTGACAAACAAGTATCACTGCAACATTATATTTCTTTGCAATATCTATACACTTTACGATAAACTCTTCCTGCTTGATATATTTATTATTTTCGCTGCACTCAAGGTTTACAGCGGTAAGGTTATCAATAATCACAAGTTTTACTCCGTACTTCCGTATAGAATCGGTCATTGACTGTATCAGATCCGGTACTTTATGGGAATATCCATCTTTATAGATATAAATTTTTTCCTTACAGAATTTATTTATACCTTCCTGTGCGGTGTCGGTAACTTTCCAGAATGGTGTTCCGCCGGCATCACACTCTCTGAGATTCCGCTGTCCTGCAAAAATGTAATTTATCCAGTTTTTACTCTGGGAATTGGACATTTCCCCTGAATACAGCCATACATTTTTCCCTTGTTCTACTGATTGACACATTAATTGGGCAAGAAATGAGCTTTTTCCGCTGCCGTTGATACCGGTAACAATATTGAATGTTCCGTAAAAAAGTTTCATCAGCTTTTTGTCAAGCTCTGCAAATCCGGTATAAATGCCGTCTATGCTGTCAAGATCGATATTTTTTATCTGCGAAAAATCTATAACACTGTCAACGGGAGTATCGGTGGCGTTATTTATAAGTTCGGCAACCTTTGATTTTCCCCAATAATAAAGGACTTCATTCAGGTCTTTTACTTTTATTTTCTCGCCTTTTTCGCTTTCAAAATAAGGCGGAATATTCACTATTTTACAGCGCCACGAACCAATGCGATAGATCACTTCTTTCTGCATTTTTATTCCGGCGTCGTCGTTGTCGGAACATATTATTATGCTGTCAAACTGTTCAAGCCAGTCCCAGTTTTCCTCTATCCAGTGGAAATTTCCTGCGCCGAGAGGTACGGAAACGGTATTTGTATATCCGCTTTCTATTGCTGATAATGCATCCGGTTCTCCCTCGGTTATAAGCAGTGGCTTTGACGTATTTATACGGTTCATATTGAAAAGCAGAGGTGTTGTGTCGGCGTCTTTCTGGCACCACGCTTTGCTTTCTCCTTTAGAAATTTTTCTTGCCGGACGGTACTTTACCATTGTTAAAACGTCGTTTGTATCATAATAATTGAATACGGCGTTTCCGTTATCGTCCTGTCTCACGTCGCAATAGTCAAGAGTTGCTTTTGAAATTTTTCTTAGCGAGAAATATGTATAGACCTTGCTTTTATCAGTACATTCCACGGGTCTTGGATAACGGTAACTCGTCTTTGTGCGAACGTGCTTTTCTCCGAAGCTGTGAGACATTCCTGCTAAATCAAAAAGTTTTTCAAGAGCTTCTATATAGGTCATACCTTTGCTCATAAAAACGTCTATTATATCAACATTCCTGCGGCAGCCAAAGCAATGGAAGCTGTAATTTTTGCTGTTATATATAAAACTTGCTGTTTTTTCCGAATGATACGGACAGCAAGCCTTTCTGTTCTTTGTGTCGTAGTCCGGAAGTCCAAGCTCTTCCGCTATTATCTCCGCATTGCGATCGCCGAGACGCTCTTTTGCTTCGGCGATCTTTTCCTTGTCTACTATCAACCGGTTCAACACCTCCTTTATAAGTGGTTGTTGCAAAATATGCAACAGTCGCAAAATTTGCGACAACCACTATAATTTTATTCGTTATCACAAAAATCCCGGACGTCACATATATTTTTGCAATAAAATTCATTCTTGTTTTTCGGAAATTCCTCGTCGCTGTATATCATATCAAGCAGAAATTCTGTCCATGAAACGGTTTCATGAAAATTATCCACAGCAAATTTTTCCTTTACAGTTGTACCTGTCCTGAACATATTGAATGCAAGTTGGTCAGGAAATTCTCCGGAATATTCTTTGATATAGACTGAATACAGGTACAATTGACGGAAATATTCTGTTTTTTCTTTTTTACTTCCGAAACGGCTTTTACTTTTGTGATCGACGATAATATATTTGCCGTCGGTCTTATCCTGCAATATCAGGTCAATAAAGCCTGTGAACGGTTTTCCGGCGAACGTGGTGTTAAACTCCTGTTCCGTGCCGATAATGCGGTAATTATCGCTTATGCCCTCAAATTCATTAAAGAATTTCAGTCCGTCATTATAGTATTTTTCCGAAAGATCGGAATAAAATGCCGGAAATTCACACATCACATTTATGTCATAATCGTTCCGGTATATCTCCGCAAGTTCGTAAAAATCCGCTTTTCCGTCAAAATACATTTGCAGAAGTTTATGACAGAATGTGCCGTATTCCGCAAAGGCATTTGAACGGAGCGGACGTTTTTTCTCGATATAATTAAGCATAAATGCGTGAGGACAGGTCTGGTATGTATTCAATCGGGAATAACTCCAAGTCATTCCGTCAAGCTGCTGTTCATACATCAGAATGGTATATCCTCGTTATCGGGAGCGGAGATAACACCTGTATCTGCGGCTGTTCCGGCGGTGCTTGTGGGAGATGTATTTTCCTCGTTTTGCTTTTTACTTTCCACAAATTCAACACTTTCGACAACAACTTCCGTTACTTTTATTTTTGCGCCGTCCTTGTTTTCATATGCACGGGTCTGAAGTCTGCCGGTGACCGCAAATTTACTGCCTTTATGAAAATATTTTGAGATAAATTCGGCGGTTTTTCCGAAAGCGACACAGTCGATCCAGTTTGCTTCCGGGTGATCGTTATTCTTGTTGTATGGTTTATCCACCGCAAGGGTGAAATTTGTTATGAAAGTGTCTTTTGTCTGTTTGAGTTCAACGTCCTTTGTAAGACGTCCCATCAAAACACAGGTATTGAGTGCCATTTTTATTCCTCCTTTGTAGGTGCGTCTGTGCCGAACTCCGGATCATCTTTCAGATTCAGAGGCGTTATATCGGCAATAGCTTTTTCAAGTTTTTCAATATCCTTGATATTGTTGGGATTTTTGCTGCCTGCGATTTTCTGAAGATGATCGAACAGTTTATTTTTATCGAAATTCTCCCCGACTTTCTTTTTCAGAAGTTCCATAAGAGCCTGTTGTTTTGAGCGGAGATTTTCTTCGTCCTCGTCCTTTTTCTGTTTGGCGTTGTCGGAAAGTTCCTCTCCGTTCCAGAGGGAAAGTCCCAGTCCGAAAAGGGCAAGATTTTTTACAAGGCAGCGTTTGATAGACTTGTTCACATCGGACATTGTGACTTTATCCGCAGGAATGGACTGATTTTTATTGTCCATTACCGGCAATATTTCCGAGTGAGTTTCCGGTTCATCGCCGGTAATCGTTACCTTTGTTTCTACCCAACAGGTCTTTCCGTCCGTCCAGTAGATACAGCCTTCCGGCGTTCTGACTATCTCGTATGAAGCTGTGGGATATTTGCTTTTCACGAATGCCCAAGCACTTGACCACGGAAGATAGTCCATTTTGAGTTTTTGTTTGATCTTATCCGAAATATCTATCTCGGACAGCGTTTGAAAAATTGTTTTCATCTGTACCTCCTGAGATTATTTGCTGATAGATACCCATACTTCGCATTTATCTTCGTCCGTACATTCGGACAAAGCAGTTTTACAAGTTACTGTATAACCGTTCCGCAGAAGTGCGTCCGTAAGCTGTCCGAGATAGAAATCGTTTTGCATTTTGATCACAACAGTGTTGTTTGCTTCTGCACCCATATTTACACCTCCTTCCGAAGTTCTGCATTGAGTTTATCACACACTTTCTGTGCGATTTCTGCTGTTGGGAAATAAATTTGTCCTTCCAACTTATAATCACAATAGTAATCAAAATAATATTTGTTAAGCATAGCATCAAAATATACACAATATTTTTTCTCTTTTGTGTTATTCCAGTCCGGTTTATAATCCGGACAATAAATATCGTGGTATCTTTGTAATTCCATAAGAAAATTTATTTTGTCTGCTAATGATTGAGCGATTGTCTTGTCTGTAAAATAATTATTATTCATAAATCTGAATTTGTCTACATTAGACTGAGTTTCGCTTTCCCAAAATTTGACAGCTTTCCCCTTGGCATTGAATGTGATTCTTTGATAAAAATTACCATACGGCACACGCTGTATATCCGGTTCGGTTTCCTGTTGTTCGGCTTGCGTGTTTTCAGTTTCTTCCGCTTGCAGTTTTTTAGCAGCTGACTGTAGAAGTTGCGCTGCTTGCAAAATCTGTTCGGATACTTCTTTATTGTTCATTAAATTTTTCTCCTTTAAAAATAATATGGATATTGTTCATTACATGAATAAGAAACGCGCGCACGCCAAAAGTCCATTTGAGATAACTCGAATGTGACATAATCGCACTCAGTTCCAGAACAAAGTTTTATATGGTTTTTATAAATTCCTACTTGCCGACCATGATATTTTTTAATATACTTGATATATTTTTCTGTTATGGAATTATTTTTTACTGCTCCGAACACAAGTTTATTGAAATGATATTTGACGAATATATCGCGTATTGCAGTCTTAACATCATTCCCGAAAGTCATTATATTATCGGTAAAATTGATTATGCCCAGTTCATAAGCGTACCACGCTCTGCCATTAATAGAATAAGTAATATACCCGATAACATTTCCGCTCTTATCAACCGACACAAACTGGTGTTGATCGTATGTATTATCGGCTATCTCCGGTATTTGAAAACCGTCAAGGAAATAATATTCGTACTTATCATCAAACATTATCTCGGCGAATTTTCGCTTTAGTTCAGCTTCGTATAAAAGTGCAGGTTTAAGCATTTTTAACCTTCTTTCTTACCGTTTTTTGTCTCTGTTCGATGAGCGAAACATCATCAAAAGCATTTCTGTTACTGCTTTAGTTTGGAGACTGCGTTTCGCCTTTTTTACGCATACAAGGCTATTGTTTGAATAGGCATAAACACCCACTTTATATGGCAGCGCATTGTTTTTTGAAAGGTTATTGTATACTTCTTCGGGCATTACATAGTAATTATAGTCTCCGATGAAGTTATGCCCGTGTGGTGACTTGAAATCCTCAATGGAAGATTTCACTTCATAACAGTAAAAGTCGCCTTTTTCAATCCCTGCAACACTGTTGTCAACGGGCTTAAAGAGCATATAGTCCACTCTTACGGCGTGATCTGTGCCATAGTCGAAAGTAACCTCTCTTGCCCAATATATACGAGGGTCATTATGAGGGTCAAGGTGCTTTTCAAGGAAATTAGACAAAATCTTAGTTGTTTCCTTGCGATCTATCAAATTTTCTCACCTCAATTTTCTTGAATAAGCATTGCCTTGATTTCCTCAAAGCGTTTATCACGATCTTCTTCTTTGTCGAATTTTTCTTCCACATATCCACAATCTGGGTGTGTGTCGTAATCATAAATAATACTATAATAAAGTTTTCCATACAGAGTCCCTTTGGATTTGGCAATGTCACCAACTCTATCAAGATTTAAAAGTCTTCCACTGTTTAATTCAATCCATTTTGCCATTATCATTCTCCTTCCAATAATTCGGGGTTATCGTAAATATTCCCGATCACCTTCAATCTGTTATTCCTTTTATACAACAGAAAACTTGGATCATTGAATGGCATTTCTGCGATTTGACAACTTAAAATATTTTGCTGAGATTTTCCGCCATCAAGATAAAAACCTACTGTGTAATTATTGCCCCAATAATCGTCTATATCACTATAAACTCCATATTTTACAACAAGCGGTTTAGTGATACTTGTATCAAAGTGAATTTCAATAATGTCCCCCTCGAAAATTTTGTTTCCGTCCTTATCAAGTAAACCCGTATAACGTCCAAATGTTTCTGGGACTATTTCATATGAAACTATATTCTCCTTGAATCCGTTGAATGTAGCTTCACCGGTTATAATCAAATGCTTATTCTCACGAAGACAAACGTAATAACCCTTGACCCATTTATTTTCAAATGCTTCATAGCGTATACGACGCCCTCTCACAATCATTTCATACTCATACATAACAATTCTCCTTTCACAAAAAATAATTACTCTGGTGCAGATGATGAGATTTGAACTCACACTCTTTTCAGAAGCGGATTTTAAGTCCGCTGCGTCTGCCAATTCCGCCACACCTGCGTAAAGAAGTTGCCAACTTTGTTGTTAAACTTGCCAACTTTGTTGCGTTCCTTATGCGGTTACCAACTTTTTTGATTAAGTTGCCAACTAAAAAAAATAAATTCGGGCTGTTTCCTCTTGACGGAATCCTGCGCGATCTACATATAGCGGAGCGTGACTTGTTCCGTCCGGATCCGGACATTTAACTGCTCTCAAAAACAGCACCCGACGGAGGAAGAATTATGCCAACTATGTCACAAATTACAAATGATGTCAATTAAAGATAACAAAGTTTGGAGTATAAATATTCCCCTAAAGAAATATATACCTCCAAGCTCAGTTTGGTGGGACATACCGGATTCAAACCGGTATTTTCGACTGTTGTTATTACTTTATTATTTCTTTCGTTGGTTTCTCATTTAACCTAATGTCCCATACCCCGGCTTTCGCCGGGTAATTTTAAGGAAGTATAGCATAATGGCTTCCAGAAACCGGAGCCATTGGCTGGGATAGGTGGATTTGAACCACCGGAATGACGGAGCCAAAATCCGTTGTCTTACCGCTTGACTATATCCCATTATGTGCCGGCTTAACGTACCGGCAGCGAGACTTCCGTCAACGAATATTTAAATAAAATGCTTACCGCCCAGCCTTGTGGTTGTCCTTCGGCAGATCAATAACGCCTTAACCTTGACCCAAGGATTTGTATACGCTTTGAACTTGTATCGTATATTCCTTAAACCTTATGTAGAATTAATATTTACTGTTTAATCTGTATAGTTTAATATTTATATTTTAAACTTTCCACTTGAGCCAACCTGACCGAAGCCACTTAGTCGCTAATCGGTAGTCGGCTGTGTTTTATACAAATTATTATTGTAAAACAATACTATGTATTCTATTACACAATATTGTTTGATTGATACGCTTTTTTATTTTTTTACTTTTCGGAAGCGCCAAACACGAAAAGTATTGATATTTCAAGGTTTTCGGACGGCAAGCGCACTATTTATCCGGATAAATATCCGGACATCAATATTCAACTTCGATAGTTGTAGTTGCATTTGAAATGCTGAGTGCAGAATCAATACCGGCGCTGAAAGCTGATATTTCTTCTTCAAGATCCGTTATTTCTTTCTTGACACCGATAGGATCGAGCATTTCAAGTGACTGGGCTTCTATGTACTGAGTGCGGACTTTTTCCACATCATCGGCGTTGGTACTGTCCTTTGTCCCAAACGTCTGCGATACAAAATCGTCCGCCGACTTTTCCAGAGCTGTATTGGATTTGGTTATTTCTTTCTGTGCTTTTGTATACTGATCTGTCATTGCTTTGAGAAGCTGTTCCTTATACGCGATACCGATATCTTTCAGCGAAATTGCTTCGGCTACCGTATATTCTTTTTCTCCGATTCGCACCTTTGCGGTCGCGTTGGAAAGCGAAATTGCTTTCTTGATAGCGTTATAACGCTTTATCAGATCGGTAACTTTCTGATAATCTGCCTTGGTTTCTTTTACAAGCGTTTCACGCTTTACCCCGGCTATCTTTGAGGCGTTTGCCTTTGCGGTATACACAAAAGTCATTCCGCAGATAAGATCCGTGATCCTTGTATTCAGCATTTTTACTGCTGCAAGTGCCTCGTGAACAGTCATTGTTTCCTTGGTCATTTTAATTCTTCCTTTCGTTATAATTTTTAAACTTTAATTTCAAGAGTATATGTCTTGATTACATTTTCATTATATCATATAAAATTTTTCTTCTCAAACGGATTATTTTGCATTTTTGAGCAAAAAAATATCCCGAAACAATATTCGAGATAAAATATATAATTTTTAATTATATCAATATTTTTAGCTGCCGTTATGTAATTCTGTTATCATCGGAAGAAAATGCATTTTCAAATTCGGATTCAATTTCACAAAATGGTATTTCGGGCAGCGAAGATATGATTTTCTCCATATTTAACGATTTTATAAGCGGTTCTGCTCTTTTACCTTCGTGATATGTATACCCACGTCCTTTCGTACGAAAAATTTGTCTCATTTTATTTTTCCCATTACTCCTTTTCGGGATCTGTATAGGCTCTATTTCTAAATATTTAAATACACCTTCCGCATCCGATAACATAATATCTTCAATATCAGCTTTTGCCGCAAGATCTATTATAGTTGGATCATTGCATTTCTGAATGGTTTTTCTGAGTTCGTTCCAGTCTCCCTCATGAAACTTGGTGATATTGTTTTGATAAGAATCTGTGTCATAACACAGAAAAACCGTCCACCTGAGCCCTTTGTTTCTCTCATAACACCTTGTTTTGAACCATTCGCCGGAATGAGTTACTTGTGTAATAGTACCGACGTTATTAAACATTACAAGAATTTTCTTATCTTCAAAAGATATAGTATCGAACGATTCTCCTGTTTTTCCGTTTATTTGCGTATTTAAGCTATATCCACAATGTTTACCGACAAAATATTCTAACATTGTATGATAGAAAACTTTTTCTGTAGCACCTTCAAAAATAAAAGCCAATCCTTTTACATATTTTTCCGGCATATATTATCCCTCCAGATAAAAAGATAATATATTTTCATTGTCAGGATCTCCCGAAAGCAGCTCGAAAATATACTCGCCTAATGACATACCATTATCTTTTGCCATACCGATAAACTGCTTTGATTTTGTGTTTTTCAAACGTTTAAACAAAGCTATCCCATTATCATTAGGACATCCAACATAAATTTTGTCCGGTTTAATATATTGAATTAAAAACGGAGAATGACTTGATATTATTATAGATGTATCTTCAAGTGCTTCATCAAGGATCTCAAGCAGATTTTTCAGCAATCTGGGGTGTATACTTGTTTCCAACTCCTCCACGCCAATAAAGCACATTTTTTTTGTGCTTGCAATGAAAATGTTTGCAAGCAGCCAGAATATACGCTTTGTTCCCGTGGACATTCTTGCAATATCCATCGGCTGATTAATACTCTTACTCTTAACGTATATCCTATATATTTCATCTCTGATTTTAAACGGAATATCTTCTTTAACTGCGTCTGATTCGCCATTCTTAGACACTATCAGCGATATTTCGGGAGAATAGTTTTTAAATATTGAATAAGATTCAACTGTTATGTCGGAAAAATCAGGGAAAAGGGTGTGTATTGCTTCAATAAACAACTGATATTTTTCCGGATACATCTGTTTTAACTTATATATCGCCCTCGGCACATCACGATCATCAAAACATACAGATCCTATTTCATCATTTTCTGAAACATAGTCAATCGGCATTGGCTGAAAGCGATCGTCCAGATCAAGAGACGAACACACATTATAATCAAGATGTTTTATTGATTTAATTATCGGATTGATCGCAATCTCATTCATCGCCGATAATAAATCAATTGATAATTGACTGCTGTTTGGCCTGATAGTTCTATAAGAGTTTGTATATTTCTTTTTTTTATACTTGCCGGACTTACGATCTAAAAATTTAGTATATTTTACGTTTTGACCGGGACGAGCTTCAAGCCATTCGTCCGTTATTCTTTGACCGGAGCCGTCGTCACGATACCATGAAAATGAATATCCGTACTTTACATATCTGTATTCATCATTTGTTCCATTATCAAATTCTATCTCGAAAAAGAAATCTTCCATGGCAAGTAAATTATTAATAGGAATACCGCCTACATAACTCATCATAGTTTTTCTGACTTTTTCACTTGCAGAGATAAAATAAATTCCAAAATCAATTGCTTCCAGAAAATTAGATTTACCGTAGTTATTCGGCGATACGATCGCAACAATGCGACCCAAATTGATTTTTGACTTCTGAAGATTTTTAAAGCCGCTTATTGTTACACTAAGTATCTTCATAGTATTTATCCCTCCTAAATCTATTATAACATCTATTTTACCCAAAGTCAACTAAAAAATTCATTTTAATTTGAAAAATAATGAAAAATTAATCATTTTTCAGATAAAAACACAGTTTTTTTTGTAATTATGACTGATTTAGTATCAATTCAAACTTTTCAGATAACCTGTCTTGTACGACCGGTACAGCGACAACAGATAATTCATTTTCGGCAGACTTAATTCACCGAAAAGTTCGGACATTATCTTTTGTGTATTCTTGTTTTCCGTCAGAAATGCCGTTCCATGCTCGTTTTCCATTTCAAACATCTTTGCAAATCTTCCGGAATAATACACCCGTCTTTTGGCAAATCTATCATCGCCTGTAAATGTCATAAACTTATCCCGTGCGTTATATATGGTTTTTACCTTTAACGGTATATCCTTTGATGTTATATACAGACACTCCTGCGTTTTTCCGGAATCTATCGCTTTCCGACGATATTCCGCTATTGCTGAAGCCGTCATTGTATCATCTATTTCCGCTGTTCTTCCGCTTTTGGGAACGTAAATTTCTCTGCCGTCCTCGGATACGTCCTGCATTCTTACAGAAACAAATTCTTCCGTGGTTATGCCGTACCATTCCATAAGGCAAGCTATAACATATCCGCTGAGATCCGCTCTTGGTGATATGGCTTCTATCTTCCGGATATGTTCTTCCAGTGTTTGACGGAGTTCAGCAAGGTTATAAAATCCGATATAATCACATTCCGTTTCCTGAAATTTCTGCGTAAGATCGTAATTCAGCTCCGGAAGCTCTTTTCCTGCTTCTGCGCCGTGATACTTTGCAAGCCACGACAGATAGGCAAGTATCGCTTCACTCTGGATAACCATAGAGGTCCTTCCGTTCCTTGACGCGTATTCTGTTATCTTTTCCGGTTTCATTTCGTGCAGATATTCCGGAAGTTTATCGTAAAAACGCATATGTTTGCCTTTTGTCGGGTATTCTTTTTCAAATTCATCAATATATAATACCATAAATTTTCCCCTCTCTGTCCGAATTGTATATATTATACAATTTCTAAAAGGAAAATTTAAGATATTATATATTTTAAAATTATGAATTTTCTTTTACATCTTTGGGATTAACTTAATCAGTCGCAGCTGACCGCCATAAATATTCCGGAGCGCTGTTGGGTTTTAAGTCTTTTATCCACAAATTCTTCCCATTTAGTATACTTTGGGAAAAGTGAATGTTTCCACCATTCCGGCATTATATAAAACACCGCTCTGTCGTTTACAGACCTTGAATGACAATATGTCCCTCCGATCAGATTATCACTGCGAAATTCTCCCGGAAGCTCCATTGCGCCGAAAATATCATTCCTGATGTATTTTATCGTCCAGTCTGCCGCATATTTACAGAAAAGATGCAATGCAACTACTTCTCCATAGTCAAGGCTACCGCTGTTACGGTAAAATATTATCGGAAGTGATTTGCGGATAAACGGTTGTTTGTCTATGATCTCCATACCAACAGATGCTATACAGTTGGTTTTCTCCGTTGTATATGAAAAGCCGATGTAAAATGTGGTATTATGTAAATCTCCGTCAAAGGTCTCCCCTGTCATATATTCCGCAAAGGCTTTTATAGCAAGTTTTTCTGCGCCGATCTTGACGTTATCGAGGGCGAACCACACCGTTCCGTTATCGTCCACAATATTTGCACTTTCGTTGACGTATTCCTTATTAAAAAGCGGAAACATAGTATGCAGAAATTCCACTGTTTCGACAGTTGTTTTCATAAAAATCCCTCCGTTTTTATACTCCGAAGCGATACGGGAGCTTTTTCCCTGCGCCTTTATTGTAGTAATTTACGATTATTCTTGCAAGTCTGACGGAAACGGCTGCGTTTGTGACTGTATCGTTTCGTGCTTTGGTAACAAGGAATGTAGGGTCTATTCCGGCAAGTTTCTTGGTGAAAGTTTTATCCTCTAATTCATTCCCGTAAAGGTCCATAATACACGACATAGCGGAAAGCATAACTGCCGAAAGTGATTCCGACTGTCCGCTCCAAGTTGTACTGAGTATTTTGATAATTCTTTCCGTCTGCTGCGCCCCGATCTTTTCATATATATCAGTGAGAGTTTTAAGGGCGGTTATACGGCTGTCTTTCTTTCCTCTTTTGCCCTGTTCGTATCCGAACTCTATGCCGTTGGACGCGCATATTCCGTTGATAGCGTCTATCATTTTATCGCCGGAAAAGGCTAAAGCCCTTACTTCGTCGGCGTAGTTAAGGGATCGTTCACAGGTATTCATTTTTACGAACATTTCAGCTTCCTGCTGTTCCGTTAAGCCGTGCAGGACTTTACAATTCACAAGCTGTTTGTCGCCGAAAAGTTTCCGTATGGCGTAAAGTCGGTGCTGTCCGTCGATCACAAAATATTTTCTGTCCCTGTAGGACACCGTCAGCGGATCGAGAAGTTTGGGATCGAATTTAGCTGCTATTTCCTCCGCCCACCGCTTACTTACCGGTCTTTGGGAATAGGGTGCCGTTTTAAGGATATCTGCGTTTATGGTGATAGTCTCGGGAATATTGTTTTGTATGCTCTCGGCTTTCTTCCTTTTTCTTTCGAGGTACTCTTTTACTGTGGAATTTGACATTTTTTCCATAATTTATTCCTCCTATGAATTTTGTGTATTATCGGTCAGCGATAAAACGACTTTAACGACATATTCAAGGTCGGCGCACCGTTCCCGTATTATTTTCCGTGAAACGGCGTCCTTTTCCCTGAAAGTTTCCGCATATTCGCCGGTTATGAGCCTTTCGACTGTTTTTTCGATCTGTTCAACGGCATAATCAAAGAGCTTTGCTGTATCAGACAGCTTTAAATTTCCGGCTGCGTCGGGATCTCTTATCTCCTGCTGCAATTCCTCAAAGGTCTTGCAACTCGGTGCGGAACGGCTGCGGACGGTCTCTATAAGTGCGGTGGGCATTATTTTTCCACACAAAAGTCCGGTCTTTTCTTCGTTGGTACATCTCTCCAGAACTCCGGCTATTTTTGCAGTAATAGAGATACTGTTTTTTCCAAGGACATATTCTATACACTGTTTATCCAAGCCGTTATCCGCATTTTCATAAAATCTGTTGATCGTTCGCAGATTTTTTACTCCGTTAAGTGGAAGTCCGAGGAGCTGAGACGTCTCGATATAAAATCTGTGCAGGATAGTTTTCCCCGAACTCAAAATTTTCAGGCGTTTGTCCGTAAGCTCCGATATATCCCTGCATAGAGATATCGTCATATGCTCCCGTTCTATCCGTTCCGCCATTCGTTCCGTCTCTTCCGCTATAGCTGTTTTCTGTTCTTCCAGAAGTCGTTTCTGTTCCTTTCCGGTCATCGCCTTCTCCCTCCGTATTTTCAGAATTTTCAAAATAACTGTCAAGGTAATCGTCGATTATCGCCTGACGCTCCGAGACATTTTCCAGTGAATACTGAGATCCACCGCTGCCGGTCTCCTCGGTATCACAGAATTTCTGGTATTCGTCGCTCAAAAAGAAGTCGTGGAGAAATTCTCCGTAGGAAACGGAATTTTCCCCTATACTGTTGTAACGTTTCAGATTCATTACAATATGCGGTATGGAGCAACCGCTGAATATCTCGATATCGTCATCGGACATTCCGCATTTTATTTCGGCAAGCTGTTCAATAAGCTCTCCGGTCTCGCGGATCTTGGAAAGAGTAACATTTTCTCCGAAGTGGGAAACAAACTCGTTCATCTGTCCGGCTCCAAGGTTATTAAAGGCATACCTTGTATTGAGCATTGCCGTTCTTATAACGCAGGCAAGGATACTGTCATTCTTGGCTTTTACGTTGGGAATATCTTCCCACAGGGTACTGTCGCACAAAGGCTGAAGCATACGCATATTATCCGAACCGAGGGTAAACCGCATTTTCTGGTACACTGTAGGAGATTTTCCGCTGTTTACGCACTTGACGATCTCGTCAAGCTCCTCGTCCTCAAAGTCCACATATTCATATACTGTCAGGCGATATCTGAGCAGCGATTTCTGCAAGACGGACGGAAGTTTGTCAAATTTTTTTCCGCCTATCTCATAAGGCACTTCTATTGAGTTTTCTTCCTCGTCCTTGAAACGGCAGTTTATTGCCGGTATCTTCTTGCTTAAAGAAAATTCTCCGTTGACATATCCTACAATTGCGGTAGTCCTCTGCAAGCCGTCTATAAGGGAATCTATCTCATAGTTTTTCGATTCGTCACGTCCTTTGGCAATAAGGATATTGCCGATCTGCCTATCCATAAGCATTGCATAGATAAGCATTGACTTGGTGTATGTACTCCACTGATCCGGCTCACGCTGTATAAGTGTGTCCCTGTCGATCTCTCCGCTAATTACGTCCCTGACATATGATTCAACGGTAAACGGGATCAGTTTTACTTGGGATCTGGTTTCCACGATCCCTGCAAAAGTATAGGTTTTTCCGCCCACATCAATGGTGATAGGCTTCTGCTTCCGCTGTCTTGATTTTCCGCTGTTCTTTGGCATGACTTTTCCTCCTTGTTCTGTTGTACTCTTTCAAACAATTGTTAAATTTAACAAAATTATCCGCTTTTTTTGTCACTATTTTAAAAGAAAAATATTAAATATTGATTTTTTGACCCGATTTTGATATAATTTTTATAGGTCAAAACTTGTTTTATAGAACATTTGTTCCTATGTGATTTATATTATAGAACATTCGTTCTATAATGTCAAGTGTTTTTTACTGCCACGAAAAAATTTCCAAAAAGGAGCTGTTTTTAAATGAATTATCGCGCTTACCGTGACAGCTGGTCTGTCAATTCCTTTGTAAAACGATTTCAAAAAGGTCAGATAAACTTTGATAATCCTATCCAGCGTGGTGCTGTATGGAATAAGAAAATGTCCTCTCTTTACATTCACAGTCTGCTGTATGATGTGCTTGTATATCAGAAGCCGTTCCTTATAAGCGCAAAGGAAAACGGTTGGGACGTTCTGGACGGCAAACAGAGAGGAAATTCTCTTATACGCTACATCAACAATGAATACGCTCTTTCCGGTCTTGAAAAAGAGCCGGATATTATTCTCCGTGGGCAGCCCTACAAGCTGAACGGGAAATTTTTCCGTAAGCTCGACGAGGACTTGCAGATGAAGATCCTCGACTTCCAGATAGATATGGCAGTCCTTGAAAATGCTGATCCGTCCATTGAGGGTTTATTCTTCAATCGCTCAAACAGCGGCAAGGCAATGTCCAAAATTGACCTTGCACGCAGCCGGAACAGCTGTATGGACGTTATCAAAGAGATCGGAAAGCACGAAATTTTCCGGGCTATGTTTTCTTCCGACGCCCTGAAAAAAATTCCGGAAGATGAGATCGTTGTCAAGACTTGGCAGGCTCTTAATGAGACTGATCCGGACTACAGTGCAAAGCATTTTTCCGAGCTTATGGAAGAGATCGAAATTTCCGAAAGCGACAAGGCGGAAATTCTCTCTGTTTACGACATAGTTTTTGACGCTTACAAAAAAGTCCTGATAGCGGATAAATTTTCCGCACAGAATATGATGAAAAAGACGCATTTTCTATCGTATGTAGGCTTTGTAAACAAATTTGAAAATTCCGCCCGGCTTGCGGAATGGTGTTTATCGTTCTTTTCAGATATGCCGGAGGAGTATGTTTCGGCATCCTCAAAACAGACTACAAGCAACACTAACACTCACAAGAGACTGGATATTATACGTTCTTCCGTGGAAGAATTTATTGAGAATTAGTTTCTGTGTCTTTCTCTTTTAATTTTTTCCACGATCTTCTGTCTCGCCTCTGAAACAGTGACCGCAATACTCCCAGATACCATCAGGGTACGTTCCTGCAACGCACTTGAATGTAGAATACGTTGATCTCCATTTTCCAGTGTTCGGATATTGTCTATAGCTATACGGTTCTCCGATCTGTGAACATCTTGAACTCATACACACAGGGGGAACCACGCCCATACAATCATCAACAACCTCCTGATTGACATAATCGCCGATTTTGACCTTTTCAAAGCTGAATGTATCTGATGTATAAACAGGTTTACCGTTGTAAATCATTTCTTTTCATCTCCTTTAACAATATCCATGATCTCCGCATATGTGCCTTTTAAAATTCCGCCTGTTTTAAGTATGCGGTATGTTATGTTGACGGGACCTTTGCCGACGACCTCGCACAAGCCGAATGATTCCATACGCACTATATCGCCTTTTTGTATATTGTCCTTATTGAATTTTATTCCGCCGACGGCGTCAAGGCAATTTTCAAGATAACATTGTTTGTCGATCGCCTTTTCAATAAGTTCAAGTTCATCTTCAAGCCATTTGCTTACGGTTTCAACGGAAGACAGTTTAGGATCGTATGTATAATTTTCCAATCCGTTTTCCAACTTGTTTAATACATCTTCATAGCGCAGTACATTCTTTTCTCTTGCCCGTATCTCTTTTTTACATTCTTTGATACGGCGGTCAAGATAGGAAATATTCCTGTACTTTTCATCTGATCTTGCAAGGTCCTCTGCTCTTTTCTTAAAATATTCGCTTTTGCGATACTCGGCAAAGCCTTTTTCATAGCGGTCAAACATTGCCTCACGGCGTTTTGTGAAAGCACGTCCGGCAGATGTGCTTATATTAGGCTGTGTGAAAAAAGCTATATCCCCATACATACTGTTGATAGGTTCTTGCAGTTTTTCCGCCTTTTGCGCTGCTTTTTCGGCATATGCTGTATATTGCTCCGCTCGTTTTTCCGCTTTTTCGGTCTGTTTTTCCACCTGTTCTGCAAAAGAAAGACGCTCTCCCTCTCTTTTTTCGGAAGTAAATCCGAGGGCTTCGGCGACCTGCTTTGCCCTCCAGAGGTTTGGTTCTTTTGCACGGCTGACCCAGCATTTTCCACGGCTGCTCCAGAGAAATGCGCTTTTTAAGTCTCGTTTCTGTTTGTCCGTCAGCGCGTCATACTGCGATTTTTCAAAATGCAGTTCTATTTTGGTGGTCTCAAGGTTAAAAATATACTCGTTCATATTAAACTTCCTTTCTGCATTTATCAAGGTAATCATTGAGTTTGGCACATATTTTTTCCGCTATTTCCCTTGTCGGAAAGCATACTGTGGCTCTCTGTGACACATAAGGTACAGAATAAAATCTTCCGGTGTCTTTGTGAAATTTTATACCGTGTGATCTTTCGTTATAGTTCTCGTCCGGTACAAAATCCGGACAATAGATAAGTTTCTGCCTTGTAAGAAACATATTAAATCTGATTATGTCCAACAATTCTTCCGCTGCGCCTTGATATTCCGTCGGAATATAATTGTTGTTATGATATAATTTCTTGTTAAAATTGCTTCCGTCGTCCGGAGTTTTAATGAGCTGTGCGCCTTGATAGTCTACCGATATGTAGAAATTTTCGCAGTCACATTCTCCGAAAGGTAGTTCATATCCTGTGAAAGGTATATCGTCCTCGTTGTAAATTTCCGTGGGGTCAAACTTTATGTTTGTCCCCTTTTGTTTTTCCGCTCGTTCCAGTTCGTCAAGGCGTGAAAGTATGGCGGTTATCTGCTCCCTGATATCTGCTATTTCGTTAATGTTCATTAGATTTTCCTCTTTTCACTAAAAATTTTTCGTTATTTTACTACTGTTTGCGACCGGCATAAATGTCGCTCGCAAAAAATCCGTATATTAATTTTCCACTATATCCGCTAAAACATATGAGATTTTCATTCGCCTTGCTGCTATCAGACGTGCATAGCCGTCCGCAAGAAGATATTTTCCGCCGTATTCCTTTACCGTTACGGGCATATCAAAATGCCCATATACGCTGTAAAATTCTTCCGCTCGTTCGATCTTCTGCTCGTTGGGCGGAGTTTTCATAAATTCCACGGGGACGGTTATTTGTTCCGTTAAGATCCTCTTTGATTTCGTGCTGTTTATTTCTCTTATGGTCTGCATAAATTTCCGCCTGTAGCAGTCGGTTATTATACAGTAAACATTCCGGCAATCGGGATCACTTTTCTGTAACATATAGTCTTTCCAGTTGCATACAAGAGCGTAATTTTCCGCTGCAAGGTAACGTCCGTTTTTCCGGCGATTATTCAATATCGGGCGGACAACAAGCACAGGAAATTCCGACAGCTCTGCATTTTCCGGAAGCTGTCCCGACAGGTGCAGGCGTTCCGTTAATGCGATTTTTTCCAAGGGGATCGGGGTCACTTCTGCAATGTGGTTTTTGATATACTGCTGTAAATTCATAAATTTTTCCCTCTTTTCACTCTGAAAGTATGGCTTCAAGTCCTATGTTCATATTACGGCAGATAGTTCCGAAAATTTCCAGCTGATACTTATTGTAGCGGTCGGTGATCTGCATTGAACTATGCATTAATTTGTCCTGCAATAGCTGCATAAGGTCCCTGTCAAGGTCAATTTTTCCGGCGTCCCTCAATCTCGCGCCCGTTTCAAGGAACTGTGCTGAAAAGGTTTTCCGCAGGCTGTGGGTATTGTATTTTTCTTCCGTTGTTGCGGCTGTTCCTTTGTCCGTACGGTTCTTGGGAAGTACATTTATCTCCGCAAGTGCGGACTTTATGATATTTTCCGCTGCCGTTCTGCTTAGTGGGGCTTGTATCTTTATTTTCGCTTTGTCCGGATTTTCCGATAAAAATTTCCGCTTGTTTTCCTCGGTGCGTGAAATTTCTCCTCGGATATGTTCCGCTCTGGCTTCTATCTCCTCGGACGCGGTTTTAAATGTTCCGCTGTCAATAAGATTTTCTGTATACAATTTTATCAAACTTTTCCGCTCCTTTTCAAGCAAAATATTTTGTTTTTTTAGCTTTTTTATAACTTTTCCGTATTTTTCTTCCGCTTCAATTTCAAGATAGGAAGTTTCCGGAGCGTTGCCCGAATTGCTTGTAAACAAAAAATCCATAGGCGTTATGCGCGGATCTTCCGCTATATACCGCCGGATCATCAGCCTTGTGGCTTCGTTGTTGAAATAAATATTCGCTTTCTGGGTCTTTTTTTCTCCGTTTGGAAGCGAAAATTTATCAAGGAAATTTCCGCTCCGGTCAAAGATGTGACAAAATCTCACTCTTGAAAGGTCGGAAAATCTCATTCCCCAGTTGGCAGCGCAAACGATCATCATGGCGTCCCTCAACCGATCTTCCGCCAATAAGTGAGACACAAGGGCGTTGAAAATTTCCGGCGGTATGCTGTCCATTCCGCTGCCCTTGGAGCGGTAATTTTCCATTGTATTATAAAGCTCCGCTGTGGCTTCGTCCCGTGCTTTCATCTGGGGGACGTGCTTTGATAGTTTTTCCACGTCGATATATACGCCGGTAATGGTTTTTTCCATAAAAATTCCTCGCTTTCGGTAAGTTGTTCGGATATTCCGGATAACTGAATTTTTCCGCTTTGGCAATGAAAAAGTGCAAAGCCTTTTGACTTTGCACTTAAAATTAAACTATGTTTAAATACTACGCTCTAAAAATTCTGTTATCATCAAAAACAATTTTTCCACTGTGATCCAGCGCATTGCCCTCCTCTGTTGTTTCCGGTCGATATGCAACGATCGTGGTAGTTATTCCGTAACAAATCAAATTGGCAATGGTGTTTACCTCGGTTTTTTCGACAAACTCGTTCTTCTTGTTCCATTCGTCCGCTGCTTTATTCGCTTCGGAAAGACTATCAAATTCAGCCATTATCTCGGAATTATGATCTAATTCAACACCGTGTTCGAGCATAACACCCCGTGTATATTCCGCTGACGGCTGTGTGAATAGTTTGTTCTGAATAACGGCGTGTCTGTTCCTGATTTTTATTACGATATAATTCATAATTATCACTCCTTTTTTTATTAAATTATAACAGTTTTTCGGCTGTTGTCAATAGTTTGTCAGAAAATATTATTTTTTTCCGTAAATAGTGGTTTTGCCGCTCTCATTCCTGTTCTGCCGGCTTTACTTCTATCAGGCTCAGGCTGCCATATACACACCCGGATTCGATCTCCCGTGCTTTTTTCCGCGCTGAGGCGATCGTCTGTGCCTCAATGGTAAATTCTGTCCGGTATCCGCCGTTTTTCAGCTGCGAGTTGCTTCTGTGAAATATTGCTATGTAATTTTTCATAGTTTTTCCTCCGTTTATTTATTTTTTTCCGCTCCGGCGGTTTTTCCGTGCGCCGGAAACGTCAATATTTTTTCCTTGGTGAACAGCAGGTAAAAGCCTATCAGCAGCAGGACGGGAACGGCTCCGCCCTCGTCCTGTCCGCTGAAAAATTCCGTGCAGATCATCGCCGTTATGACTGCAAGAATTATAACGATAATTCCGGCGATCTTCTGTATGTATTTTTCCACGATCTGCGCCTCACTTTCTCCAGTTTCTGTATTTATCTGCCATATAGTGATCGGTGTGATTGCTTGCTTTGCGGTTTACGTCTGCGTCGCTCAAAAATCCCAACAGCAGGAATATTGCAAGTGTTATAAGTGATCCCATGATTTTTCCTCCTTTCATTCAGTTATGCCGGTTTCCGAATAGCGTTTCCGGATCTTGCTTATTTTTTCGCTGATATCGTTAAGAAGTTCATTCCATACGGCTGTGGTATCTTCCGCATAGGCGTTATGCATTTCTTCTTCCAGCTTAATATATATAGTGCAAGAATTATAATGAACATTTCCGTAAATTTCTCCGACAGCGTTTTCAATGCGTTCATACGCCTGCGCGCGCTTGTACATTATATATGTTGCCTTTCGGAAAAAATATCCGGTATCAGGGCAGGATCTGCTTACAAACTCATCAAAAAAATCGTTGGTTATGTTTGAATAATCCTCCGTTGCTTTGTATGAATGTTCCTCATAATGCTTTGCGGTTTTCGTCAGCATTATTTCAAGCAGTGGGCGGATATCCCCCGGCTGTGCGATCTCTTCTATGCCGTGGGTTTTCCATTCAAGGGCGAAAAGCTCCTCAAGGTAATTAATGACTATACCCAGAGTTACAGGATTGATGATTTTAACGTTATTTTCCATAAAAAAATTCCTCCGTTTTCATTAATTTTAAAGTACTTCAAGCACTTTATGGAACTGCTGGAAAATTTCCGCTCCGGCAGCTCGAAAAATGTCTGAGGTCAGAATAAGGGGATCTGATCTTCAGCGTTGAAATCGTCCGGCATAAAAATTTTCCCTCCCTCGTCATTTGAAAATTTCAGCGGTCTTGCGGTCATATTCTGCTTGTAATGCTGCGATTTTTTCGCACAATTCCGACACCGTAATATATTTACGGTCATAAAGTGCAACCACCTTATCAATTTGGATTGGCAAGTGACATTATTTTTCCCTCCGTTTTGATTTTTGGGTGATCCCGACGCCCAGAAGGGCGTTTCGTCGCAATTTTCAGCGACTCATCAGGGGATTTTTAATAGATTTCTTCAAGCTCGTTCATTACGTCACCGAAAATTCTGTTGATCTTTTCATATTCACGGCATACGGCTTTGTATATCTTTTCAACGCGCCGGAAATCTTCGCCGCTGTTGATAGTATAGCCGTATTCGTCGATGAAATCATCAAACGATCCGACGGGGTATTTCTGAACGCAAGCAAGAATATCATAGCAGTTTGGGCGTTTTCTGCTCCTCGTGTTCACGATACTGTCACCAAATGTGAATTTGTATGTCATTCCGTCGCGGTCAATCCGTACATTATAAATGTTCCTGGGTTCTTTGTCATCATCAAAATATCTGTCGCACTTTTTAAAAG
Organism: uncultured Clostridia bacterium; assembly: GCA_947628405.1. Classification (GTDB taxonomy): domain Bacteria; phylum Bacillota; class Clostridia; order Oscillospirales; family Ruminococcaceae; genus RGIG8773. The sequence continues at coordinate 24,678 of CANQZR010000001.1, read as the reverse complement.
TAATACTCATTTTTGCGTTGCAGGATTTCAAAAAATCCTTTGCCATTTTAACATATTCATTCATATTATTTCAAACTCCTTTTATAATTTTTTTCTGCGTTTCAACGGGCTTGTGACCGTCTCCGGCTGCATTAATACGGGGAAAAATCCCCGTACCACTCTGCATTATTTTTTATGCTCTATTAAAAATTTCTTCTTCTGTCGTTCCGATCCACTCGGCAACGGTTTCAAAGTCGAACCAGAAAAAATCGTTGATCTCGGTTTCTGTCATTCCGTCCGGATAACATTCTTCTAAAGTCTGTTCGATGGTGTCGAACTCTTCTTCTGTCAGATACTGGGCGCGATCCTTTGCACCGCTCCAAAATTCAAAGTCCTTTAAATTTTTCTCGTTTATAACTTTCATTATTTTATCCTCCTAAAATATAATTTTACTTTTTTCAAAGCCTTTCGGCGTGGGGTGGGGTTTTAAGTTAAGCCCCGAAAAACTTTTCCGCTTCTGGTTACGCGCCGGCGAAAATCGGCGGTTATAATTTTGTCCGTCAAAGTCCGGGTTATGACGGATTCGGGATTATTCCCGGCAGGATTGAGGTTTTCCGGATCTGATCCCCATAGGATCCGGCGGTATGTATCCGACTTTGTCTTGACATTGTCGGGATAATTTGTTATACTATTTATAAGACTTCGCCCGGTGGATTTGCCAGCGGTCTGTTACCGCCTTGTCGACTACTCTTACATTATCGGGTCTCGTTTGTCTTATCTTGATATTAGTATACATCACATACGTGAAAATGTCAATGAATTTTTTATTAACGTTTCGTATTTGTTGTATGAATTTAAAGGAAGTGTTTACTATTGGATAAAAAGTATATTGAGCGTCCTGCTAAAAATGATAAATTCAACAGATCAGCATATAATGCTAAATACGCCAAAGAACATTATAAAAGGTATATCGCGGATATTTCGCCGGAACTAATGGAAGATTTAACAGAATTTTGCAGCCGGAAAAATATCAGCCGGGCGGAATTTTTAAAACTTGCCCTGACTACTTTAAAAGGCTTGGAAAAGTAAAAATTTTTTCTTGACATCTCCAGAAAGCTATGTTATAATAGGTCTTACAAGGGCGGACGGTCTGAAATTCTATCCGCCCTATGCCTGACGGGATCGTTAATTATTCGGATCAGCTTCTATCGCTTCTTCGTAACTAACATACTCGCGCCCGTCGTTCTTGCCGATGTAGGAGTATTCGCTGTATTCCGCATCGGCGTTTTCATAGTCTTTCAAGATGTCATCGCCTTTATTTGGATTAGATAAGGCTTGTTTGTCTTATCTTGATTATAGTTTAACATATTCGCTAATGAATGTCAATGAACATTTTATTAATGTTTCGTATTTGTTGTATGAATTACAAGGAAGTGTTTACTATTGGACAAAAAGTATATTGAACGCCCGGAAAGGTTCAATAAACAAGAATACACCGGCAATTATAACAAGCAGCACTATAAAGATTTCGGCGTTAAGGTTTCGCCGGAAATCGTGGAACGTATCAAAGAGTATTGCACGCGAAACAAGATCAGTAAAGCGGATTTCGTGCGGATCGCGATTGATACGCTGGAAGAGTTAGAGCGGTAGCCGACGCCCTGAGCAGGACGGCAGGACTATACCGATATACTATTATATAGCAAATTACAAGAGATGTACGGATTATATAAGAGGGTCGGCGGTCTGGTCTGCTGTTCTGGTGACGATCGCCAAAGATCCCAAGAGCAGCACAAGAGCCGGAGCAGGTCGGGCGGTCAGTATCTGAATATTACAGAGCCGGCGCCGGCGTTGCCGTGGGTCTGGTGTCTGCTCTATTACATTACTAATATATAATATATATTGGTGGCACAATAAGTATATATCAATTAGCGCACTGCTTGCCATTTCAACGGGTGCCGGCTTGCAGTGGGTCAAGGTCTTGTATATTGGTATGGATCGCCTGACGGCGATTTTTTAATATGTAATATAAATGATATGTTTTTATATGAAATGTGTAAAAATGATACAAGTGTACTAACTGTATTAGTACAGTAATACAGTTTTAGAAAACACACTATATTAGTAGAATTTAATGCATATTATGTTAGTATATATCAAAACATAGTTATTTAATAGGTTTTAACTGAATAAAATTGTATTATTCAAGTAATACAAACTTGCGAATTTGCTAAAAACACAAGTAAAACATTTGTGTTATTTGTAGGGTGTACCGGGGGTATTTTACATTATTTGTGTATATTTGGAAATCATTTCCCACCTTAGTTCATCATTTTATCCCTTATTTCAAAATCTGAACACTCCGAAAACCTTAAAAATCATTCGGAGCAAACATCGGTAAATTGAGAAAAACATTAATGTTCATCAGTCCCGTAAGGGACAAAAAACATAAAAAATATTATTTATTTTCTCGCTTTTGCGAGATTTTTTGCTTATAAAAGCAGTAAAACGCTGAAAACATATCGAAAAACGTATAATTTTTATATTTTCGGAACGGAATAAGATAGATATTTTTTCTTACGGATAACGGCGAAGCCGTAAATTTTTTTAAAAAAATAATAAAAAGCTATGATTTTTTTTAATTTTACGGATATTATGAGGGAGCTTCCCGAAGTTTATAAAATCATTTTTAAAAATTTGCCCCATATATAAGCTCTATATAATATATATATATATATATTAATTATATATTATATTATATAACTATATATAAATTACTAAACTATATTATATTATATATTCGACTTATAATTGGGGCAAAATTTTTTTGTTACGGGACAAAGGAGCTTCTTCCGGATCTTCCGGAGCTTCTGTCGAGAATCTTGTAAGAAGTCGGTTGAAAATTTCTTTATAAACTTTATAATATTAAGTGAGGAGGTTCTTCAATTTGTTTGCGAGGAGGTCGGTGTGATAAAGTCTCTTCACCAAAGGAATGTATGAATGATAAATATTATGTTGATGTGAGCCGTATTTGTGTGGGTACGGAAGTGAAAAATTATAAGGCTATGTGCGAGGTCCTCGGCTGTGTACCCTGTAAAGGGTCAGGAAACGATAAGCGTTCTCAGTTACGGAACTGGGAAAGATATTTCCGTTGGAGACGTGAAGGACACAAGTACATTGTTACGGAAATTTATGATGTTCCCCTGCCCTATGTTGACGGAAGAAGCCTCCGTGAGGGCGTTTATCTGGGACATATTGAAGCCCTGACAGTTCGTCTGCTTGCTTCGTGCAGGAACAACAGACTTTATTGCCTTAAAAACGATCTGTACGCTATGCTCGGATTTGTAAACGGGAATTATGAGGACTTGCGTTTACGGCACAGTGATATTATTGAAAATGCTGTGAGATCAGGTGAAATGACATCATATGATGTTGATGATTTCCGTATCAGAACGGCTGCTAAGCTGAACAAGATACTGTTTACGGCTCTGAACAGTATGCAAAAGCGTAATATCATAGACTACCGGACAGAATATGTAATTTTCAGGTCAGATCCTGCGTCCCATATGCTTTACAAGGATACTGCGGACGTCCGGGAAACAAGTATTATTGAGGACGCTCAGGCGGAGATCCTCAGTCAGATGGATTGTCACAATATGAGAGATGTTCTGATCTCCGGCAGGATACATGAGTTTAACTTTAAGATAAATTCCTATTTACAGGAGAGCTATGACTGGCATGGCGTATACAGCAGGATAGTTCTTTCCTATACTTCCGGGAACGGAGAAATATCACCTTTACGGTGTACGGATATAGGGAATCTTACTTTCAGCGAGATACGCCGTGACCTTAACCGCCTGATAATGGATTCTCTCAATGAACAGGCTGCAAACCGATACAGAAAAAAATCCTATGTTCCGGACGGAGAATTTCATTATCACAGAGGATATGTTGAAGCTCAGCGTGACCTTGCGGATTATCTTCTGAATATTTCGTTTTCGGATAGGTTTGAGGATATGTGGTCAACTTTTGACAAAGAAGAAAATTTTTATATAAAAGGAGTATGATAATTTGTTTTCTCCTCCGCTTTACGTTGTGCGGAAATTCCCGTTCAGATTTCTTATTAACAATGGATTCAACGTACAGATATCCGCTGACGAAGAAAGACAGTTTTACATAAATCAGCAGGACAATATGCTGTTCAGGCAGATACGGCGTATTACCGGCGATTATAGAAAATTCAACAAATACATAATATTTGTTGACTGCAAAGGCGGAAGATCCTGCAAGGACGAACTTAGACAGCTTATAGTGAACGGTCTTGATATTAGAGGTCAGCACTTTGAATGCTGCGAACGTTCTGCTTCTATGGTTCGGACGTCCATACTCAGCTTTGTGGACAGTTCCATAATTGATCGTCTGAACGAGATAACCGCTATGGATATACGAATTGATAAGACTGTTCTATCCAAATATTACGCTTATAGAGGGCTTATGCTCAGCTCATGCCACTGTCTGGAGGAATTTCGTCCGAAAATAGTTGTAGTCCCTGATCTTTACAAGACTATTCCCGGACAGCGGATAAAATACGCTTATGACAAGGAAACGGAATTTACCGACAAAAACGGCGTCCGCCGTAAATGGATACAAAAAGACCTTGCGGAAACCGTGAAAGATATTGAAATAAACGTATTTGACGGCTGTGGGATATGTCACCCTGCTATTATGCAGGAGATACGGGATATCCTTGGAGTTACGGACGGATTGACTTCCGCTATCATACGCGCTCCGTTCATCAAAGGTGTTATTCACGAAATGAATTACACAGATTTCTTCGCGGAACGAGGCGTTACTGAAATATCCGATATATGGGGTGAACGTTACAGCGTCCGTCCTGATGCCGATCCTTTGATGATAATTTGTGAAAGTATGTACAAAGGCTACAAATATTTTGCAAAACACAACGATATACGGGATTGGTCACATTATTGGGATATGTTTGAAAAATACGGTCACTGCATAGGCATTGCCAAGTGGAACTATTCCACCTATGAAGAACCGCTTTATACCCGTGGGAATTATCAGATATTACAGGATTTGGAGCTTGAATATGAGAATTTCGCCGGACTTGCAAAAACTTCAATAGACTGGGTGCAGAAAGTTATTGATAATGATATCTTTTACACATATTGTTTCCTTGGGATAATGTGTGACAGTCACTCTACAACAGACCCATATGTAAAAGCACTTATGAAAAACCCACAGATGTTAAAAGAATCCGGCGTCAGAAATCACGTTATATCACTTATACAGAAAAAAATCGACGAAATGAAATGCGGAAAGTTGTTTTTACGGGCTTCCTTTAAATTCCTTGCTCCGGATCTTATAATGCTTATGGAACATATCGGCGGTCTTGAACCTGTAGGGTGTCTTGAAAACAATGAATTTTACGGATTTGATGCCGAAGGAATATATGACGGTGAACGTCTTATAGAACGAAATCCGCATATATGCAAGTCGGAACACGTTGTTCTGAAAGGCGTGAACAACGCACTTACGGAAAAATACTGCTCTCACCTTGCAAATGTCTGTATGGTCAACGGCAAGAGCATTACTCCTCAAAGGCTCAACGGTGCAGATTACGACGGCGATCTTGTACTTGTTGTAAACGAGGAAATTATGATGAAAGGTGTTGACCGCAACGCTGCCATTGTTCTGGATATTGAGGACAAGGCGACTACTCTTGCGGAAGCCGATACAAAGGAGAACCGAGTGGAAGTTGCTATCCGAGGAATGAACAGTCTTATCGGTGAAACAAGCAACTGTGCAACTACTTATCATAACAAACGTCCGAAAACCGAGGAACAGAAAGCAGTTTATGAAAATTTTGTAGGATTATTGTCGATAATCAACGGCAAGGCAATTGATTCCGCAAAGACAGGGATTATTTACAACATTCCCCGTAATATTGCAAAATACGGAAAACCGCTCCCCTATTTTATGAAGTACGCAGGGGACTACTACAAAAAGATGAAAAAATTCTCCAAAGCCTACAGCAATATGAACAGGCTTTGTTGGGAGATAGAAAAATGGGAGAGTTCTTTTCGTTGGAAAAGAAAATATCCGGAATTTGATTATCGTATTATGATAGATGATTCTATTCCGTTTTCTCAGGAAAACTACGATAAAATAAAAGCAATATATCTGAATTTCTGTGTAGAAATGAAAGAATTAAAACGCAGCGACGCCGAACTTCGCAGAGAAGGTCTTGAAATCAACTGGCAATATTACTATGATCTTTATCGGAGAAGATGTTCGGAAGCCTGTGGGCAGTGTGAAACCGCAAATTATGCGGTACGGTTATGCTATGAGGATTTCCCTAATAAAAGCAAAAGTTTCATGTGGAAAGTCGCAGATGACGGGATCGTACAGAACATAAAACAAGTTCCGGTGTGTCTGCCATGCAGAGATCCGGACGGTGAATACACATATCTCGGAAGAAAATACAGAATGGAGGCTATAAATGGTCAATGAAGTTTCGGAAGTCAGACAGTACCTTGACGGACAGAATATAAATGAAAAAAGCATTTACAGGATATGCTTTATGCTTGCAAAATGGTACAAGCAGCAAGGTTTATCACATATCCGGATAAGAGAAACAATATTTGAGTGGGGTAAAAAATACCACATTAACATAGATTGCAACCTTAACAGAATAATTACCCGTGTAATGAATGACAAACACAGGCTTCGGGGAGATGAAACTACTGTACGGGTAAGCAAAGAAGATGTTGAAGAGATAATCAGAAGATTTGATAATTCTACGGTGCGCCGGACGGCTCTTGCGGTGCTTTGTTATGCAAAAGTCGCTGCTGACAGTGACGGAGAGTTCTCAATATCCCTTACAGCTTTATCCGACTGGCTGAAAATAAGCAAAAGCACTACAAGCACAAAATGCTTCGAGGAGCTTTGTGATTTCTCATATGTTGAAAAAATTCAACGGAAAACTCTGTATTCTTGGGACAACAAGATACGGTCAAAGACTCTTGTTCTTAAAATACTTGTTCCTATTGAAAACAAGGGAGAATTTGTTCTCAAGGATAATGATATTGATGAACTATATGGGGATATATTCGGGCAGGGAGTGTGAAAATTTCTTTAAAATCATTAAATTTGTGATAAAGTCTTGATTGATCTTATTGATTGTGGTATAATACAAGTAACAACTATTCTTGAAAGGAGTTGGTATCTTGCAGATCATATTTTCCAAAACAGCGAAAAAGAATGCGGAACAGCAGCTTATTGATGAAATGATAAAACGCGTGGTATTGGCATGGGATCCGGATTTTACTAAACTCACATCGGAAGAATATGCCGTTCTGAAACGATCGATACAGGAATTTGCTGACGGAGAAACATACTCGGAAGATGATATTGACTGGAACTAACAGAATTTGGTCGTTTTAATGGATCATATAAGCAAACGAGGTCATCGGTATGAAGATATACACAATTATAGGCGGAGTGAACGGTGTGGGCAAAAGCAGTTTGTCCGGTGTTTTGTCCGCAGAAAATAACGATCTGGGCGTATTGATAAACACGGACAAAATAACCGCCGATATGGGCGGCGATAAGATCGAAGGCGGTAAAGCCGCTATACGGCAGATCGAAAAGTGTCTTGATATGGGTATTAGTTTTACACAGGAAACCACATTGTCCGGTGTACGAGTCCTTAAAACGGTGAAAAGAGCGGTTTCTTCAGATTATTATATACGGCTTTATTATGTCGGAGTAGATTCCGCCGAAGAAAGTATAAGACGCATAAAAAACCGTGTGGCAAAAGGCGGTCATGATATACCGGACGATGATGTCAGACGCAGGTTTGCAAAAAGATTTGATGATCTTATGATGATACTTCCTTATTGCAACGAGGCGCATTTTTTTGATAATGAAAACGGATTCTCTGAATCGGCTGAATACAAGAACGGAACTCTTATTGTAAAGACCGCCGATATTCCCGATTGGGTGAAAAAATTAAAAGAGATGTTGGATATATCTTCTTACAAATATTGATGATATACACAAGCCCCGCCAATGTGCGGGGCTTTCTTTGTATTGTTTACAGAATATTAACAAGCTATATATATATATATATATATAATTGGTGATATAATATAAATAACGCCAATAAAATTTGGCGAATGTAACAAAATATTACAGTCAAAAGATGGAAATTATGTTAAAAGGAGAGGTTGGTATGGGAAAAGCACCAAGCAAGTGTCCGATGTGCGGAAATTCAATTACATGGAAAAAAGTCGATGAATCGAATAAAGGTTTCAGTGTTGGAAAAGCCGCAGTCGGAGCAGTTATTTTTGGTCCTGTCGGACTTGTAGGCGGAGCATTGGGAAAGAAAACAGAATGTTGGTGTTGTGGAAAGTGTGGTTTTCAGCATGAATATTAATAAAATTATAGCCATTGCCGGCGTTTCATTAATGTTGTTGTGCGGGTGTCAAAACAGTAGTGAACAGGTTGAAACGACTAAAGAAGATTTAAGTGCTGAATCAGAGACAATTTTGTCTGAAACTTCTTTATCTAAAGGTAATAAAGAAAATGGAGCTATAGACCCTGTTACTGATATAACTACAGTTACCGAAATAACTACACCAAATGAAACTTCCGAGATTACTGATGCAGAAACATCAAATACAACAGCGGCAACATTAGTATCTCCGGATAGAAACACTATTTTGAGAAATGTTTGTTGGGGTGATACTAAAGAAATTTTAAAATCTGTTGAAACAGATGAAATAGGTGATGAAGATGACAACGCATTAACTTATAAAACATCTTTGGCGAATCATGATGCTGTTTTACTATACAGTTTAGATCCAGATTTTGGACTTTACAAAGCATTTTATTCTATTAATTGTACAAATGATGCTTTTACAGCACACGCAGCATATGATGCAATCGTTGAATCTGTTACTGCAAAATATGGTGAACCCACAGATAATTCTAAAAGAACATTAGATCATTTGGCTGAATATTGCAGTGATGATAATCAAGCATTGAAATTAGGATACATAGCTTATGCTGCATCTTGGGACTACACAGATACAAATATAACACTTATGCTTCTTGATTATGATTATAAATTGAATCTTTGGCTTGAATTTGAATGTAAATCTTTTATTCCCCCGACGAATACAGATGGACTTTGATAATAACTTTAAAGGAGATGTACATATGCCACTAAATACCGAAAACGAAACCCCAGATGTAAAACCACATGGATCTATCGGAGATGATCTTGTAACTTGGAAAGACATTGAAAGTGAAAAACGTGACAGCGATGCATTCTATATGGGAGTTGCTGTGCTTTTGCTTATTATTGGCGGAATAATAATTCTAATAGGTGGTTTATTCGTATCAGACGGCGATAGTGATGCTTGGATAGGGGTAATAGGTGGAATATCAATACTGCTATTTGCAGCTCACTTCCATATGATGGCGGTTATAATGCGAAAGATCCCCACTAATCACACTATTGCCATTCTGAAAATTCTTTACGAAATGTACAAAAAACAGAATACGGGAGCACAGGAAATCGAACAAGATCCAGTACAGGATATTGACAAATAACAGTTTTTATTCTATAATTAAATAAAATATACAGGAGGCGGTCATATGGGTTCATTAATAACACTGGCGATTTTTCTTCTGATAGGATTTCTGAGCGAGGCGGACGTATCACACAAGGCAAATAACCATGACCCTAATTATATGGCAAACAAGTATCGTAACTGGAGAAAATAAACACAAAGCAGTCCGCTTTTACAGTGGGCTGCTTTTTTTGGAAATTGATGAATATGAGATACTATATATGAGACTGAATTTGTATTCGGTTTTTATGTTCGTATTTTGTGTTCGGTTTTTACGTTCGGTTTTTATGTTCGGTAATTCAGACTGCCTTTATGGCGGTCTTTTTTATTTGCAAAAGCAAAAATAATATTTATGAGGAGTAGTTTATTTGATCCTGATAACCAAAGAAACAGCGGAATATGTACGTTCTGTCGTCCCCGGCGCTTGTATTTACAAGACTATGATACGCCACGGCGGTAAACAAGGCAAGTATTATGCAGAGGAGACAGCAAAGGTCCTGAAAGCAGTCGAAGATTTTCAAGGACGTTTTCGTGTTACAGAAGAATATCCGGTCGTTTCAAAGCAAACCAAAATATAAAAGAAAGGAATGTATTTTGTGATTAAAAAAAGTTATGTTGATCGGACGACCGGCTATGCGTGAATACAAAAGATTTGAAGGAGAAACGGAAGAAGAGCTGATATACCGTGTTTGTTCCGACAAAGAAGCCATAGGAACGTGGAACGACGTTGCGGATATTCTCAATAATTTATTGGGATATAAGTACACCGAAAGCCGTTACCGCAAACAATGGCAGGGGTTTCAGAGGCTTCTTTCCGCAAATCAGGCAAAGTTTGTGTCCGACGAAAAACAGCTTGATGAAATAAGGCGCGAGCGTTGGGAAAAAGAAGAGTTACTTAAACAGATACAGACTGAAAAACTCGAATATAACCGGTGGCTTAGGGAACTCGGTCGTGACAAAATGATAGCGGACAAGATCGCAAATGCTGTGCGTGAGAATTTTGTTGTGGAAGCTCCTCTACCCTTGCCGGAAGCTGCGCCGTCTGCCGATAAGGTCGGTGTGCTGATGTTCGGTGATGAACATTACGGCACAATATTTGAAATAAAAGGGCTTATGGGCGAAGTAATAAACAGCTACAGCCCGGAAATTTTTGAAAAAAGAATGTGGGAACTTTACGAACAGACGTTGGAAATAGTACGGAAAGAAAACCTACAAAAGCTGTATGTATTTTCTATGGGCGACTTTTCCGACGGGATACTGAGAGTAAAGCAGTTATTCCGGCTGCGGTACGGTCTTATTGAGGGCAGTACACGTTATGCAAAATTCATTACCGTATGGCTCAATGAACTTTCAAAATCGGTCAAAATTGAGTTCCAAACGGTTAGTGGAAATCATACTGAACCACGCTATCTCGGTCAGCCGAAAGGGACTTTTGATAATGATAATGCCGATATCATTGTAAGGACTATGGTTTCAGTTTGTCTTGAGGATAATCCTAATTTTACATATGTTGAAAATCCCACCGGAATGATATATTCTGAAATACTTGGCTATACGTTTGTCGGTATTCATGGTGAAACAAAAAGTATGGCGTCGGAGCTTGAAAATCTTTCCGGAATATATGGAAAACGGATAGATTATCTTATCGGCGGTCATCTTCACCACGAAACATCAGAAGTAGTAGGTATCAACCGGGAAGCAATAAGAGTTCCCAGTATTATGGGTATTGATAATTACGCTTTATCGCTAAACAAAGTAGCCCATGCAGGAGCATTGTTGATAATAATTCAGAAGGATTATGGTATAAAATGTAAATATCCTATAAAATTCAGTGAATAAAGTAAATGGAGTGATAAAACTGAAATTAGCTGATTTTACAGAGTTCTGGAAGATCCGGAACAACACATCAAAAGCCGAGGCTCAAAAAGCTATTGAAACGTTTATTGAAACGTTTAAAAATGCCGTGCTTGAATCCGGAAGTGTGGAAATGCGTGGATTTCTCAATGTTTATCTGGAATCTATGCCTGCCAGAGATGGTTTTGATCCTCGCAACGGCAAACCCATAAAAATACCGGCAAAACGTCTTGTAAAAGCAAAGGTAATGCCGGGATTCAAATATATTGAAGAAAACGAAAGGACGAAGTAATTTGGAAGATTATATCGAAATTCATTATGATACTCTTGAAGAGGTAGTGCATGATGTTATAAACGAGTTCAATAACGGCGACGCCGATAAATGGAAGTTTATTCTTACCGGCAGTGAAGTGCAGAGATATCTTATGGAGTTTATCAACACTTATCGTTTTAAGCCTTGTGAAATTGAATTTACAACAGCTGATGATGTTGATCGTGTATATTGTTTTTATCTTTACAAAAAGGATTGTTATTGGGGTATCAATGTATTCCCGACTGCTAAAGAAAAAACAAAATGGATTCCTTGGGACGAACCGGATCTCTTTATATCAAATAACATCAAACAAAAACATTTTGAGGATTTGCAAAAGGTTATTGAACACTATTTGTGCAAGTGTGATCTGATAGTTTATGATGTAACAAAACTGGTGTAAGCAGTTAAATATTATTTACTAACTGTATTTATATACTCTTGGGTATGGTTTATGATTTTTGAAGCCCCGTAAAAAACAAAAATCACACTTATGTAACAAATTCGGCGGTTGGTTTATAAACAGACAATTGCAGGTTTTCTCCGCCGTCGGGAAAACGAGGTGATAATATGGGGAGACCTGCGAAATCAAAAAATGACACACTGACTACAAAAATTATTCCTGATAACAATGATGATGTACTTTACAAGTGTACGCGCTGCGGAGAAATATTTCAGATACCGCAGAGAAAATTCTATGCGTCGGCTGCAAGTCCGCTGTTTACGGGAAATATGGGATATTCTCACATATGTATGAGTTGTGTCAACCAGCTTTACGAGGAATACAAGGCGCGGTTCGGCGATTGCCGGCGCGCATTAATAATTATATGCCACTATCTGGATATGTATTTCAGTGAAACTCTGTATGAACAGCTGAAAGAAAGTCCGGAATTTTCCTTGGGAACATATATGCGTACTTTGAATGTACGTCAGTTCAAATCGAAAAATTTCAACAACTATATCTTTGAACTTCTTGAAAACGGCGAAAAATCGCATAGTGAAGTCCGCAGTGACATTGAAAAGAACTGGAGCGCTGCCGACCGGAAAAATCAGCAGTATGTTATATCTTCTCTCGGATATGACTGTTTCGATGATGAAGAATACAACAACAATGACAGAAAAATGCTTTTTAATATGCTTGCGGATTACCTGACCGATGATGTCCTTGAAGATCAGCATAAACTTCAAGTAGTTGTGCGAATGGTAAAGACTATGTGGCAGGTCAACAAAGTGGATTCAATGATAAATTCCGAACTGAAAAAAGTATATATTGACTATGGCGTTATTGATAAACTGACGGCTTCCAAGGATAAACTTATGAGAAGTATCAACACGATTGCCAACGACAATGGTATTTCGGCGAAATCCAGCGGAAAATCTTCAAAAGGTTCAAACACTCTTACAAATATTATGAAAGAAATGCAGGAACACGGCTTTGAAGAAACAAAGGTAAATATTGTAAATGCCAAACTTTCTGAATCCTATCTTGATGTTGCCCGGCAGAGTACAAAGGCGCTTATTGAAGAGCTTAATTTTACCACAGATGAGTATGCGAAAATGCTTGCTGACCAGACCGAAATGGTAACTGAACTACAGGACAAAACAGATAAACAGGCAGAAGAAATACGCCAGTTAAAAATCAGGATCAAGCAAATGAACGAAGAAAAGAACGGTGACAGTTCATGAGCCTGACTATTATCAATAAAAAATCGCAAAAGGAAATTTCTCAAAGAAAACTCGAAACTTACGAAAAATATATGCAGATCATAAACTGGGGGCGCGGAGATCCTATAGGATTTACTCGGCGTTTCCTTGGTATTGAACTTCTTGACTATCAGAAGTATGCAATATACAACTCTTGGTTCGTGCCTTTTGATATCTGGCTGCAATGCAGAAACGGCGGAAAGACCTCTATAGCCGGTGTTTACATTATGGATAGAAGTTTACTCATTCCGTTTCATAATACCTATGTTCTTGGCAACATAGGCGGTCAGGCGAAGGAAGTTTTTATCAACATAGAGAAGATCGCCAAAAAGGAAATTGAATCCTTTACCGGAAGTACAGATGTTTTCCTGAATGAAATTGAAAATAATTCGCCTAATGGCGACGGCTTTGTACACGATCCGGGTTCGTTTCATTTAAGTCTGTTTAATCACTCAACGATAAACACTCTTAACTCGGATATAGTAAACATTAAAGGTAAAAGAGCACATCTTGTTTTCTTTGATGAAGCCGGTTGGTTCTCCGACGAACTGTTTGTTCAGGCGGAAAACTTTGCAAACCAGAATGAAAGGTTCAAGTTAGGCGGTAATGTGGATATATTCCTTGAGCCTATGGGATTTGCACGGCAGCTTTTGTATGCTTCCTCGGCTTCGGATACAAATTCACCTTTTTACAAAAAGCTGAAAATGTTTGCTTCTCGCATGCTTATGGGTGATAAGAGATATTTCGTATGCGACTTTAACGTTGATATGGTGCTTAATGCAAAATTCAACGGTGAACCTTATCCACCTTTGTTAAGTAAAGACAAAGTTGATAAAGCCATTGCTGACAATTACGACAAGGCTATGCGTGAATTATATAACAAATTTACCGCAGATATGCACGAAGGACAGATACTTACACGGCGCGATCTGATAAATCATACCGTAAACCGTCCTCCCCTGCTTAATAACGATACAGGTAACCGCTTGTTTGCGTTTGCGTGGGATTCGGCGCGTATAAACGATAACAGCGTCATTGTGATTGCAGAGTTTATTGATGATCCCGAAAAAGGCTGGCGAATGGATCTTCATAACATTGTAAGTCTTGTTGATATTGATACGAAAAACAAAACTCCGAAGCGTCTGCCGGAGCAAGTAGAAGATTTCAAACAGCTTCTGCTTGACTATAACGGCAATGACAAGGGTAAACTTGATTATGAAAATATAAAAGCCGTTATTTGTGACAGCGGTGCAGGCGGTCAGATGATAGGCGGTGTTGCGGACTACGTTGTAGCCGATTGGGTAGGTTTTGACGGGAAAACACACAAAGGTATCATAGACCGAAGTCACAAGGCAAATGAAACGACTAAAAACAAATATCCCGACGCCGTTGATATAATGAGACTCGTTGATCCTAAAGGCAACAGAAATGCTATATTTGAATCCATTGAAAAAATGGTCAAACTCGGCGTAGTGACATTTCCTGCTGAATATTCGGACAAGGAATATCTGTCGTATATTGATGATAACGGTGCAGAACGTCGATATGATCTGTCGCCGGAAGAAAGGATATCGCTTGCGCAGATAGAGCTTCTTAAAACAGAGATAATAACCATGTGCAAATATGAAAATACAGGAAATGTTACATATAACTTTCCGCCGGACAAGCGTAATAAAATGCACGATGACCGAGTGTTCGCATTCGGTCTTTTATGTTTTTATCTTGCTCAGCTTCGTCATGGTACGGTAGTAAACAGAACTGATTATAAAGCTGATTATGTGGATATGCCTATGTGTGTTTCACAGATATCGTATTAAAAAGGACTTTATTTGTATTGTTGAAATAAAGTCCTTTTCTGTTTAAATATTATCGTTGGAATGTATTTTCCGGCTATACTCGGCAGCAGCTTTGCCAAGTTCGTCAAAAGACATATCATCAAACTTGTCTTTGCGCCATTCGGTGTAATCAAATGGTTCGCGGAGAAGATTGGAAATAAAAATTTCTGTTTCAATTATTCCAAGGTTTTTCACAAGGCAATTCATGGCATCATTCATGATCACATTTGTATTTCTCATAATCAAGCCTCCATAATACTAATAAAATCTACCGGATTAATTATCTTGATATTGTCGGTTTGGTATTTTAGTAATCTTTTGTCGGTGGTAAGAAAATAATCTGCCTTACCTATAATTGCCGATGAAACATGGTAAGCGTCCATTTGCTTAATACCGGTTTTCATAATTTCACGGGCAAGTTCTGTGACTTTTTGTAAGTGAGAACCGTCAACAAAGACAGCTGCATTTTTAAAAAAGTCATTGATCGACGTTCGGCGTATTTCATAAGGATTTTTACTGTTTTCATATTCTGAAATAAAAGAATAGACAAGTTTCAGTCTTTTTTCAATAATCAATCTTTGAATATACATTTTGGATTGAGATTCAAGACTTATTCTTAATTGTGTCTGATCGTCATACGGACGGTTATAACAACAATTGTCAAGATAAACGCTGATATTATTCATAAAATTACTCCTGTATATCCGGATCAACGGTATTACCATAAAAGTTCTTATTAATAAACATTATACTATATTATATCCGATTTGTCAATATATAATACAATATTTAAAACAGAAAACAACTTACTTATGTGAAGGAGGTGTATTGATTGACAGAAAGTAATGAAGATTATCGTGTATGTATAGGCAAAGATCCGGATACTGATGTTACGATAATGACAGTTTCCGCAAAACATGGACAGGATATTGAAAATGCCATTTCTCGTTACGATCCGAAAAATATGGCATATAACACATATCTTACCGAACTTTGCGGAACTTCTCTTGTTGCAACGCCAAAAATGCTGAATGAGCTTGCTGTTGACGCACAAAGCGATCTCGATAAAATTCTAAGAATAAATTCAATTGTGCGTGTACAGGTCAACAAAAACGATATTATCGGAAAAGTTGAGGAGATAATAAATTCTAATGTCAACACAGGATATACCACTTCCTATACGGTGTCTGTAGGTGATGACGAAAAGGAACTTGCGAAGCTGAACGAAAGCAAACAGATAATTTCGGATTTCAATGCAGAGATTGATCTTGGACGTCTTATCCGAGACGCGGTGTCTACCGCACATATGGAAGGTAATTTCATATGTTATTGCAGAAATGTTGACGGCAGATATACCGTCACATGGTTTCCTCTCGGAATTGTGGAAATATCCGATTATGACATAAACGGCGAACCCGTTGTTCTTGTTAATATGGAAAAACTCTGCACGAAACTCGGAGGTCGTTCTCCAAAACGCAGAAAGAACCGTGAAAGTCTTTTCTTTCAGAAACTCGGGGAAGAAATAAAAGCAAACTATCCGCCTGAGATATATAAGGCTTTTATCGACAATGACCCGTATGCAAGGCTTGATTATCGCTGGACTGGCGTTGTAAGAATAAACAATCAAAAGCGCAAATATGGTCTTTCCCCTATTTTCCGCGCGTTATATCCTGCATTGATGATAGATCAGTTCGATAACACAAATATGGTCAACGCAAAGGTGAAAGCGAAAAAATTTATAGTCCAGACTATGAGGAAAGAACTTGTCTCCGGCGATCATAACAGGGAGAAATATTTTGAGGAACAGAAGTACAATCATGTCATGCTTATGGAAGCGTTTGAAAGACCTATGGTGCTTGTTACCGCAGGTCCTACCGTGGAAGATATCAAATATGTTTCGTGCAGCGATACGGGAACTATTGATATAAATACGGTAAATAATTACCGTGAAAGAATACTGAGTTCACTGGGGGTCGGCTTCCTTATGAGTACAAGCAGTACCGGAGCAAGCACGGCTTCTATTTCATTATCTGAACTTCTGAAAACTATAAACAGTATTACGGAACAGATAGAAAGATTTGTACAGAAATGGTATCAGAATATTATTGCAGAAAACGGGCTTGAACCGCAGTTTGCGCCGACAATAAAAATTCTCGATTCGGAGTTACTTTCTCCGGAAGAGCGGCAGGAGCTGGCAAAAGTGCTTTTCACTACTTTTGGAGCGTCAAGAGAAACTTGTTTCAGTATGGTGGGGCTTAATATCGAGGACGAAACAAACAAGCGTCGTAGTGAAAAATTGCAGGGGCTTGACGATGTATTTACACCTTACCAAAGTACTTATACATACACAAACAATGACGGCGCAGGACGTCCTTCGTCGGATAATACAGATACCAAGGCAAAACAAAATTACGATAAAGAATATAACAAAAACGCAAGAACATAAAGGCGGTGAAAACAGTGGAAGCTGATAAATTTGAAATTAGTTCGGACGTATTTGAAGTGTCCGAAAGCAAACGTTATCTTACGCTTACAAGACGATTATGTTGGTATGGCAGACCAAATGCAAACGGAGTGGAGCTTCCTGTTGAAGGGGCGGAAGAAAAGGCGCAGACGCTTATATCACAGCCTGTTGTTGCAAAGTATATAAAAAACAGGGGTAAAGACGATATAGGCGGTCATGAATGTTATGTTGCCAAAAATGGCGAGGTGATCTTTGATACCGTTCCCATAGGCACAAATACTTCGGTTGAGATAAAAAACGACGACGTTATTGTCAATGGGGAGACTGTTAATATTCCCTGTTTATTTGCCACAAGCAGGATATGGAAAAGGAACAAGAATATATGCTCGGCGATCAAAAGATTGTTCAGTGAGGGGCTTCTCCATTCGTCTTGGGAAATAAGCATAAGTCAATATGAGTTCAAAGACGGCAGAAAAATTCTTAAAGAATATGAATTTGAAGCGGATTGTCTGCTTGGAAGTAAGCACAAACCTGCTTACGGAAATTGCGCGTCTACACTTGCTATTGCCGAAACGGAAAACAGTCCCGAAATGATACTTTCGGAAGCTGTTTATCTGGATCATATAAATTTTGAAAAGGAGGAAAAAAGTAATACGATGGAAAAGGAAAATATTTTATCCGCCGGAGAAGAAAATATTTCCGATATAAAAAAAGAAATTGCGGACGAACCTGCGGAAAACAGTACGGAAACTATCAAAAAGACGGAAGATGAAATTGCTGGTCTGAATGAGATCATTGCCAAAAAAGAAGAAGAAATTGCATTAAAAACAAATGCCCTTGCAGAAGCAAGCATTCAGATCAAAACTCTTCAATCTCAGATTGAGGAGCTTTCTTCTTATAAGGAACAGTTTGAAAAATCCGAAGCTGAAAAGCGTGAAAAGGAACTTGCCGGTCAGCGTGAAGAACTTAAAAAGTTTGCTTTGAGTTCCGGTTATGTTTCCGCAGAGGAAATTGAAACTGACAAGGAAATCGCCGGAATGATCGAAAATGTAGATACCGCTGCCATAAAATCTCTTATTGCAGATAGGTTTATGGCGCAGAAAATATCTGCCGAAACAAAAGAAAAGTCTGATGTTGCAGTGGCGTCAGTAACTGTGACTTCAAACGCAATAAACAATTTCAACGACGGAGACGGTAAAGACTTTCAGTCAATAATGAGCCGTTTCTGCGAAGGTTAAAAGGAGGAATGCTGATATGTTCAGATATTTACAGAATGTAACAAATGAACCTGCAAATGCTATGTGTACTGCTTCTGCGGCAATGGTTCAGGGTATGGGCGTTGTAAAAGACACCGATACTACCGTTAAATTCCCTACAGCCGCAACTGCAAATGATATTTACGTTGTTACAAGAGGACGTTTTCACACCGGAGAGCCTGTTTCTATCCCTGACTATGATCCCCGTAACGAGAATATTGCCGAGGGCGAATATGTTGTTCTCATCAAGCCGAGGATCGGTGAAAGATTCTTTACGGATCAGGTCGGCGAAGTTGCCGATAAAGACTATGTACAGGTCGGCACTGACGGCAAGTTTGAAAAGGTAACTGCTGGAAATTCCAATCTTCAGGTAAAGAATGCAAACCATATGGACTGCGGAACTCACAAAGGCGTGATAATCGAAGTCGTTGACTGGGCAAAAGTCGGCGACTAATTAAAGGAAACGGAGGTAAAAAGATATGAGTACATATACCGCGACTGCAATGGAAGAGTTTATGAGATCTCCTAATCAACTGTATGAACTTTCCGAAAAATACACATTTTTAAACGGCAATACATCTTCTTTTTCTGCTGTTGAAAAGGAGACTGTCGAAACAGTCAATGCGTGGGCAAAGCATATAGGCGAGACAGGCTTTGACGAAAAGCGCGAACTTGCTGCTTATGTAACAAGGGTCATTGAGGACGTTACATATAACAGACCAGACGAGATACTTTCAAGAATGTTTAATGATGATTCTATCGGTGAATTTGATGATTATGAGGCAGAAGCTGCTCCTAAAAATACCCTTGTTGCTTATGAAGCTGCAAAGGGCGGTACTGTTGATAAGTCGTATATAGATGAGACGCTTCTCAAGCCTATATGGAAGCACAATCAGGTTGAAACTGAAATTTCCTATGAGGCACTTCGTAAGAACGGTTTCAAGACTGTTGCTAAGATGACAGTGTATGCCAAAGAAGCACTTGCTAATAAAAAGCTCCGCACTATTTTCTCTATTCTCGATCAGGCTATTACCGGCGGTGAACAGGTATTTGAAGTTACCGGAGGTACTTCCGCTCTTACAAAGGAAATACTTGATAAACTTTGTCTGTATGTTCTTGACTGGGCGGACGATACTGACGCACCGTTTATGTTCGGTCTTAATAAATATGCACAGCAGATCGCTAATATGACCGGCTACAATCAATATATGTCCGGCAATATGAAAGAACAGTACAACCGTTACGGACTTGTAAAAGACTACGGCGGACTTGCTGTATTCGGCTTCTCTGGTCAGAGAAAGATCAGCGACGGCGAGCTTGCAGTTCCTGATAAAAGAATATTCGGTGTTGCAGGCAAGATAGGTAATCTTACTGAAAGAGGTAATCTCAGAGTTTATGAAACTCCCGACAATAAGAGAGAGGTCATCGAACTCAAATTTACCGGCTATGAGTACGGTATGACCATAGCATATCCTGAAAAGGTAGCAATGATAAAATTCCAGAGCTGATAAAAATGCAGGGAGGGAATTTCTCTCCCTGCAAAAATTTCTGAAAGGGTGATAATTCTGTCTATAAAGGAAAATACGGCTATTCCCGTATTAAATTACAATAACCACAATGTCTGTGCGCCAAGCAATATACAGACTTACTTTTTTGAACCTTGCAAAGATAATATACCTACGATCTGTTATATTTCTTTTCCGGAAATTGCTTATATAAACAGTCAGAGCGACTGTTTCAGGACGGGGCTGCTTATGTTCGGTGAAGATGTGAGAGAGGAAGTTTATAACGCTTTGCATATCAATGACTGGAAGTCGCTGATGAGTAATGCTGAAATAAAACGTATTCTCACAGAGCCCACAAAGGAAGGTCTTGAAAAGCTGATAAACATAACAAACAATTCTGTTTTTGACAGAGTTATGAGTATGCTTGTTTCAATGAAAAACAGCGGGATTACCGATATTTCGACCCGTGTCGTAAGAACTGTCGAGGCGCGCGCAGACGAACTGCGGAAAGGTATCCGCAAGACTAATATAAAGATAATGTTCAATAAGACCGAGACTGCGGCGGATAGTGCAGAGCTTGATAGTGTAAAGGCTGAAAACGCAAAACTTCAGGAGCAGATCGCCGCTTTACAGAAACAGATATCAGAATCTATGAATAATTCCGGTACAGCTGAAAATGAAACTGCCGACAAAGAAAATTCCGAAGAAAGCAAAAAGCCGGGCAGACCTGTAAAAAATAAGTAAGACAGGAGGTGTTTGTGTTGTCAGAACAGAAAACGCCGTTCAGTGTTTTAATCGGAAGATTTATGGACAAGGTTGAAAAAGATCCTGATTTCTTTGATTATTTCCGTATACCGGAAAATGAAGCTATGGAGATAGCACAGACGAGAGCAGCAAGTCTGCTCGCGGACGCTGTCGCAGTTCTGATGACAAAATGCTCGCCCGATATTGATTTTTTTGACTGTGACAATGAAGAAAAGGTTTTCAATTTTACGCTTACCGAAGTTGAAATAAATCTTCTTACTGATATAATGTACGAATTATATCTTAAAAAGTATATTGTCACTCTCAAACCTATCGTTAATGTTCTTACGTCATCGGATATAAAATCGTTGTATTCTCCGAGTAATGACAGAAAAACATTTCAGGACTTATGCAACGATATTGAAGATAAAAACGAGAAAAGCATTTCACGGTATATTGCCAAAGACCGCATTACAAACAAGTACAAAAGTATTTACAGGTAGGTAATAATATGCAGAAAAATATTACTTATTACAGGACCATACAAAATGCTCTTGGCGCAAAAACAAAGGCGGATTGGCAAAGAAATAACACTACACGTGAGCTTGAAAGGGATTTTGAGCGCCCTCTTGATGTTGAAACATTTGAAGTATGGGAACTTGGTGCGCTGACCGGAAAAGAGATCCGGTTGGAAGTGACGAAGCAGAAATATTCCGCTGCAAACGGATATATCATCACTGTTACGTCGCTGCTTGATTCTCCCGTTGTTATCGGAGATGTGGTCTACCGCACAGATACGGGAGAATATTACATATGCACTGTTTCCTATAAAGAAAGCAGAATGTTCTATAAATGCGAGCTGACGCGGTGTAATTACACTATGCGCTGGCAGGATAATAATGCAAATGTTTTTGAATATCCGGTATTTGATATAAATTCCACTCAATACAACAGCGGAGAAAGCGGAGATAAAACAATTATTTTCGGAAGCTCGCAGCACCTTATTACGGTTACGGCGGATAAAAACACCATTGCATTGGATCACGGGAAGCGTTTATTCTGGGACAGGAATAAAACCGCTCCCACTGTTTTCCGCATTACTCAGAACGATACCACGGCTTCTTATTATGACAAGGGGCTTTTAAAAATAACTATTGCGGAAGATCAATACGACCCTGACACAGATTCAATTGAAGAATGGCTTTGCAATTATTTCAGAACACAAACGGTGACAATACTTTATTCCGGTCAGCCTGTTATCCGCGTAGGCGGAACAAAAACTTTACGCGTTGATACGGATAAAACCGTTGAATGGGCTGTTGAGGGTGAAATTCCTGCTGAAATAACACCGGAAGGAAATTCCGCAAAAATAAAATGTCCGCCGGAGCGTGAATACATTGATAAAAAAATAGCCGTCAGAGCGACCGTTGGGAACAACAGCGGAATATGTGAACTGACGGTAACGGGAGGAATTTAAATGAATTATATTGATCCCGTGTACGATCCTATCGGTGTGGTAAAATCGCAGCTATGTTCGGCAATCATTAATTCCGAGGAAGTGCGCAATGCTCTTGATTATAAGGGAGAGGGTTACGATCCGGAAGATCCTTTTAGTCTGATGTATAGTTGTGTCCTCCCCTATCTTCAGCACCCTGATGTGATCACAACTACCGAACCGCTTATTTTTGTGGGAATTGACGCTGTGGGACACCGGACAAATATGTGTATTTCTAATCTTACGGCAACTGTGGTATGTTCCGTTGACAAGGACGATATGAGAACGCAAAAAGGCTTTTACAGAAATGATCTACTGGACAATGGCTGTATAAATTACACAAAGCCGGATCTGATAGGCTCGGAAGTAATAAAAGCTGTTGCTTCGCTAAAAGGGACTTGGATAGGCGATATTCAGCTTGTTTCATCTGTTGAAAAGCCTATGAGCCTGACAAGATATTGCCGGACGATAGGATTTTCGCTTATAGATATAAATGTGGGGGGACTGCTGCAAAATGGCTGATCTTTCAGATGAAATAGAAAACAGATATGAAGAACAGCTTCTGTGGGCTGAGCCTATCAATTACAAAGGTGTTGTGATAAGTCCGGTGCTATGCAGGGATATCCTGCGGTTTAATTCATGTATTTATGTCCTGTTATATGATCCGCTGCGATATAATTCCGAAATAAGTACCCTGCCGAGGCTTTATTTTCTTACTGATGTTCTCAATCATTTTAATGACAGTGAATATCTGCGGAAAAATATAATGCTGTTTTCAATGTGGCAGGGACTGAACATAATTCTTGATATGGCTATCGGCAAAAAATATAAATTCAACGAACATAACGGACGTTGGTTTTTGCGGATCGAAACGGAACAAGACGGATATGTGGATATAAAAGCAAATGATTTTGAATGGATACGGCAGATAATCCTGCACCAGAACAGTATTTCGTACGATGATACTTTTGTACACGAAGATATACGCCGTTGGATAGCACAGCAGGAAAAGGTCGATAATTCGCCAAAGGCTTCAACGGAAGATTATCTTGAAGCCTTTATCCTTGAAACAGGCTGCCGTTCCGCAGAAGAACTGAAAAACATACCTTTGCGGCGATTTAACCGCATTGTTGATAAAAGTTTGCACAAGGAAAATTATCTTATTCAGGCAACGGCTGCAATGAGCGGTTTTATGACGTTCAAGAGCAAGATCGAACATTGGCTCGTTACCGATAAGAAAAACAGTATATACGACAAATACTTTAAAGAAGTAAAATGAATGGAGGTTTTAATATGGCTACTGAAACTAATGTTGCTAAAATTGAAGGAAAGCGCTATATGCCTAAAGTTGCAAATGCGCTTTTCAAGGTAAACGGCGTTCCTGCGTTTGTTGCCACTGCAAACACCGATTCAAACGTAAATATCCAGACTACTCAGGATCAGATCCGTGCAGGTCAGAACAATGTTGTTATCGGTACTCTTATTTCCGAAAAGACTGTTGAAATTTCGTTCTCTACTCCTGAATGGCAGATAGAATATCTTGCAAGTAATCTGGGTGAGACGATTCAGGTCGGCAAATTCAGTTTTGCGGTAATAGGTGTTACATATCCTGTTGCGCAGGGTAAAATTACCCTTGATAAAATTCCTGTTGACAAGAAAATTTATGTCAGCATAGGCGGTTCTTACGTGGCTGTTGCAGCCGAGTCCACAACGGTCGATCTCACGCCTTACGGTATCAGCGGAGATACCTGTGTAACGGCGATCGTTATGAAGGAAGTAAAGGGTAAGAGAGTAAATATTTCCGCAGAGGGAAGCCCTATGGTCGGCGAACTTATCCTTGAGTCTCCTATTTTTGAGGGTACAAAGGGTAAGG